>JAKOPB010000052.1 GCA_022257805.1 Nanobdellati archaeon | reverse complement strand
GTCGCATTTTTTTGTCACGTTGAGAACGAAGTTCACGAAAAACATATTCCTGTTCTTTACTACCCCTTTTGCGTACTCTGCTATCCTCTTCTGAAGTTCCTTGCGGGAGCTGGATGTCCATGGTATTTTCACAGCTCCTTCGGGGCAGACACCGATACAGCTTCCACATCCTATGCACTCCTCATGGTCTATGACGGCTCTTTCAGAGGAAAGGGAAGTCCTGCCCGAAGATAAGGAAATCGCGTCCTCGGGACAGTTTTCTATGCACTCTCCACAGGCTACACACTCTCTGGCCTTTATGTTTAGATCGAATGCCTCGTGCATCTCCACTTTGCCTGCTTTGCTTCCGAGGCCCATGCCTATGTTTTTCAGGGCTCCACCGAAGCCGCTTCCTATATGCCCTGTGAAGTGTGTCACGGCAAGCATGCAATCGTAGTCCTCCAAAGCTTCACCCAGTCTAACTCTGTTAAATATCTCCCCGTCTATTTCCACCTTCAGTTCCTTCATGCCCTTCTCTCCATCGGCGATGACTATCGGCGCGAAGTCGAAGCCATTGTCCCTAGCGACTTCTTTATGGCTGGATGCCAGAGCTCGGGGACTGTTGTACAGGACAGTGCAGTCCATGAGAACAGCTTCCTTTGCTCTCTTCTCGGCAGCTTTGTATATCGGTTCGACCCACTCCGGTTTCAGATGTGTGTCACTCTTTCTCTCTCCGAAGTGCATCTTAAGAGCTAACTTTTTGTCCTTGGAAAAATCTTCCAAAAAAGGTTCCAGTTTCTCAGTTATTTCTTCGGAATCAATGGACTCGACGTCGGTTTCCCAGAGGTATACATCAGACACAGTACCATCTTATGAATGTTTTTCTTCAGTAAAAAGGTTTGGAAACGGAGTTTTCAATACTTGAAAATCAACGACTTTCAATATTGTGCTGTCTTTTTTCATGAACGTTTTTGCGACCGAAGAGAGTAAAAAGGTTCTGGTGGGCCGGCCGAGATTTGAACTCGGGTCTGGGCGCCCCGAACGCCCGATGCTAGTCCAATGTAGGAAGCTAGGTTCCTACAAAATGAAAAGGAACCTTTTCTTCTGGCTACACCACCGGCCCCGACGGTCAACTATTTTAACCTGAGATTATAAAAATATACTTAACTGATGTCTTATGAACGTAAGAAAAGTTCTGGAAAAGTATAATCTCAAACCAAAGGGGTACAGGGATCAGATTTTCATTGCTGACGAAGATCTCCAGAAAAGGGTGGTGGACTTCGCAGAACTGAGAGACGGTGATAGAGTTCTTGAGGTGGGGGCAGGTGTTGGAAACCTGACGGAGCATATAGCGGAGATCTGTCCGGTCACGGCTATAGAAAAGGATGGAAAGCTTTCTGCGGTTCTTAATCACATGGAGATGTCCAATATTTCAGTTCTCCATAGGGATGTTATGTCAGTGCACCTCAAAAATCTGAGCTTCAACAAGATCATCTCCAACCTACCGTACTCCATATCTACACCTCTTACATTCAAGTTCTTGGACTTGGACTGGGAACTGGCCATCCTGGTATACCAGAAGGAGTTCGCCAGTAGAATGGTAGGGGAGCCTGGAACAATGGACAACTCGCGCTTGGCCCTTAAAGTTCAATACTACTGCGATGTGGAGATATTGGAAGAGGTACCTTCCGAGAAGTTCTACCCTGAACCGGTTACAGACTCCGCCGTGGTGAAACTACAAAAAAAGGATGTGGAGGAGAAGAGCACCGGCTTCTGGAAGATAGTCAAGGCCGCTTTCCACCACAAGAGAAAGCTGGTCAAGAACTCTATAGAGGACTCTGCCGGATTCCTTGGTCTAGAAGAGAAAAATATAAAGGATCTGGAAGAAAGCCTTCCAGACAAACGGGTCTATGAATGTGGTATCGATGACTTCGAGAAGATCGAAACTGTGCTTGGGGAGGTAATGTAGTGCCTAAAGATCTTCGAACTTCGATAGATCTTTTTCTCTGAGTATCTTCTGCCAGTTTTTTCTGTAGTGCCTAAATCTCTCGTCAAATTCTCTTTTCGATGTTTTTTTGACACCCAGTTCCTCGAGGGCCTCGCTGACACGCTCAAGTGCTTCTGCTTCCTCGCCTTCCTCGCATAGTTCCTCGACCTCTATGACGCGTCCGTATCCGATCGTGTGATCAACACAAACTTCGTGACCTTCCCATCGGAACTTGTTTCTCTTCCTGTACCATTTTATTTCTACTTCGTAGCCCAGGGCCTCAAATAGCCTTCTTGTCTCCTCGAACTGGTTGTTTTTGAGTATTACCTCTACCTCTTCGCGGCTTTCATCATGCAGTTCCCCGCCCTTCATCCATATCTTGGCCGAATCGGTGTTCTTCTGTATCCTCAGATCCTTCTCACCTGAGAAGTATACGGTTATCTGTCTGTCTTCCTTTATCTTCTCGCCCTCTTTCTCGAGCACTATCAGAAGCCTGTCGTACTCGTCCTGTGACAGGAAACTTCTGACCTCAACCTCTTTCATAATACCTGTTCTTAAACCTTCGTTTGCTGTTTTAAGCATTTGTTAAACCGGACTGCTAATAGGAAAAAAGTTATTCATTTTTAACTTTTTCTACATCCCTTTCACCGGTTTCTGGATTTAGATATCCTACTCTGTATTCATCTATCTCCTTCGGTATTTTGACCTCATCGAGGCATTCCTCGGGGTAGTATCTTGCCATACCCATCTCATCGTATACTTTCTCATATATCTCTACGTCCATCCTTTCTGTTCCCCAGGTAAGATTATTGAGGTCATATATTATCGTGATTACTGCGAATATAGAGAAGATCAGAACAGTTCCGATTATTATTCCGAAAAGTCCTTCAAACTGTATGTACAGCCAGATATATATGGTCAAACCTGCAAGAAATACGAGAACCGTCCAGTGAAATATTCCAAGTTTATCCTTCCCCCGGGACAGAATTTCTTTCCTGGTTTCTGTGAACTCAACAGTCAAGGCTATAATCCTATTGGTCAAAGTTTTTGATAGTCCTTCCTGCTTCAAGTTGCCCAGTTCCTCAAATATATCACTGTACTCCTCGCCTATCTTTTCCTGATATAGATGCAGGTCGTACTCCTGTGCTTTTATTATATATCGGTCTATCTTTTCAGCAATCCTCTTTGCCACATCCTTATCTGCCAGTTCGAAAAACTTGTATATATCTTCCAGGAAGGCACTTTCCTTGGATATAAGCGTCCTTATTTTTGTGAATCTATCCCACAGTGAAGCTATAAAAAAACCGGAAAGGATTCCAAAGAGAAAGCTTGTGAACGAGAAAACCATTCTTATTTCGTCGCTTACTAATACACCTCCCAGGGGATTGAACAAGGAAATAATAATGGAAACAAAAAAGAATAAAACAACCAGGAGGACTCCTTTCATAATATAACATATTTCTCTCGTTTTTTAAAACTTGTTGGTACGTATCAAAAGTTCTTCTTCTTTTTTTTTTACTTGAAACGAACATTATATGTAGGATGTTTGAGAGGGTGTGTTTGTTATGAAAAAATCCGGTTCCGCTGACCTTCCCCTCCATGGTGGAAGTTGTCCCAGATGGCTGTTTGAGAGGATGAAGAAGCTGGCAGGAGCCATATCCGAGGTTATAATTAATGAGTATTCACAGGACGAGCTCCTCTACAGACTGTCAGATCCCTACTGGTTCCAGTCTCTGGGCTGTGTCGTAGGTTTCGACTGGCACTCTTCGGGACTAACTACTACTTTGACCGGTGCACTGAAGGAGGCTTTGGATGAAGAGGAATGTGGCGTCCGTGTCGTTGGTGGTAAGGGTTCCGCGTCACGGAAGGCTCCTGATGAAATTCTCAATTCAAAAATATGTAGCCACTCCAAGCTCCAGGACCTCGCCAAGACGAGCAAGCTCTCCGCT
>JAKOPB010000039.1 GCA_022257805.1 Nanobdellati archaeon | reverse complement strand
TTCCTTCTCTTCGTCCGGTTCCTCAGCTCTCTCTTCTCCTCCTTTAGCCTCCACTACCCTTTCTTCCTCTTCTTCGGGTTCTTCTGTGGCTTCTTCTTCCTTTTCATCACTTTCTCCTTCTCCACCTTCCGATTTCTCTTCAGTCCCCTCGGTCTCTTTTCCCGTTTCTTCGGTTTTCTGATCTGATTCACCCAGGGGTTCGGACTCAGATTCCTCCTTTTCCACAACTTCCGAAGCCTCTTCTTCGGGTTCTTCACGACCGGAACCCTTCGATTCTGCCTCTTTTTCGGCTTCCTCGGTCTCTTTCTGCTCTTCACCCGGTACCTCGTCGACTTCTGGTTCTTCTGGGGCTACTGACTCCTCGGACTCTTCCTCCTCCGCAGATTCTGATTCCAAAACGATTTCCTCTTCATCTATTTCCTCCACTTCTTCCTCCCCTTCACCCATTTCACCCATCTCTTCGGCTTCCTCCTCTTCGTGTTCTTCAACAAGAGGGTCGTCTCCGCTTAGTTTCTTTTCGGCCTCCTGTGAAAGCAGCTTTTTTATCTCTTGCTGCTTCTCCTTGACTTTACTTTTAAGGCCCGATATATCCCTTTTAAGATCGAAGTACTCGTCGCTTATTTCATCGAACTCAGAAACGATTTTTTCACCTTTTTCAACCAAGGTATAGTTTATAGTAGATCTACCTTCACCTTCACCGACAACCTTTTCGACTATTCCCAGGCTCTGGGCTTCCTTAAGACGCTTTGAAAGTGTATTGGGGCTGATAGTTACTGTGGAAGCAGCTTTCAGGTCGTTGAAAGACCTATCATCGATGCCAAGTTCGAAGAGAACACTCAGAGCACCCTTTTTCGTGACATAATCACCCAGGTTGAGTTCTTTGTCAGCCATTATAGCACCCTCAGGGAGGCATTTATGGTATTATTTACGTGTATTTAAATAACTTTGATGGGAAGTACACGAATACTCGACCCCTTTGACAATAAATATACATATATTTACCCATTTTTGAGCCTGTTTTACCCCCGAAAATTGATAAGAATTACACGTATATCAAGCTATAAATTTCAGGGGTTTTAGCATGAAATAACACCCTTGACATACTGCATTTAATCTCTGTTATGTATTCAATAACATAGCAAATTAACGATTTTCGAAAGGTTCGAGAAAAAGCGAACAGTTTAGTTTTCTCCTATTTTAGCCCCCTCTGAGTGGGAAAAATCGGTATAAACTGTTTTGACCAGCGAACCTCCAGTTTCTCAGTACATTTTAAAAATATTTAACTCTTGAATATAGACATGGAAGATCTGATCAGATTCTACCTTCTTGAGCGTCCGAGAAACGTAAGCGACATGATCCGAGACCTTACCGTAAAAAGCCTGAGTGAATCGGCAGACAAAAGGAGGCAGGAGATACCCAGGATAGCCGGAAACTGGTTTAGGGAGGACACAGGATACATCTGGAGGCTAAAGGAAAGAGGTCATATCAAGGACTCGGGTAAACGATATATTATAAATACAGAGGGACTTATAGAGGATCTTTTCGCGGACATGGAACTCGAAAAAAGCTTCAAGGAGTACGATGCACGCGGCGAAGATGCAATGTTAAAAGACCCCTACAGAGAACTTATGGGAGATAAAACCTTCCACGAACTTAAAAACAGTATAAAGGAGGCCGTGTTTTCCGGGGAAAAGATGGCAAGAGTCTTTAATTTCAAAAAATGGAAGGAATTTCTGACAAAAGAAACAGGTAGCAGTACAATTTTCAAATATAATTTAATTCTCGGCTTCAAAAGTTCAATTCACTTCGTATTTATTTCATCTATATTAAAGTCGAGAAAAAGTATGATAGAAGATAAAATCGAGGGCGGAGAGAGCTACTTCACGTGGAAAAACAGATTGGACAGGTTTAAGAAAAATGAAGAAGTACTTAAAAGAAAGATAATAAAAAACATCTTTCCGTATACAGGAACCGATTCCAATGGCAAGCCCGCGGATAAGGAGGCAAAGAAGGTCTTCGATGCCTTCGATAAGGCAGGAGAAAGCCTGGATAAAGACACACTGGAAACCCTGGCAAACATGTATCTACTCTTTTTCAAGGACGGTGTGGAGCTCTTTGACCAATACTCGAAGTACGATCACGATATAAACCTATTTTTCAACCTTCTTGAGAGGGGCTGGATGATAGATTCACGGAACGTGGACAGAGACTCAAGGACAGGTAACTTCGTGGTCCCTCTGAGCAATATGAGGTCCTATCTGGACACCATAACAGAACTTTTTAATAGAAAGGTATAGTTGTACCAAACCTATCTGTCCATTTCACGCAACAGCTTTGGCCTCTTGTTCTTTTTCTTTTTCAAATAGTAGTAAAATATAACCATAGACGCTGCTATACCAACGAATACTATAAAGAATATATACACTAACCTGACGATTGGAACTTCCATATCAAACACCTCGGATCTGATTACAAACAGCTCTCTGTAGGCTTCGTCGATAAGCTCCTCGGCATCCTTTATCTCCCCCCGGGCCTGTTCTATCTCTTCCCCGTCAAGGTACCTTCTGGCCTGTTCTATCTTATCCATGGATCTATCTATCTTGGAAAGAGGACCGGTAACATTCAAACCAAGTCTCTCCGAGACCCTTATCTCCGATTTGGCACTTGTCGCAAGTGAATGAAGGCTATCAACCCTGCTTCTTAATTGGTCTATAGTAAGGTCCGGATATACCTCAAGATCTATCTCTTTCCACCTTGTAGAAAGCGACTCCGATCTCAGCCTCAAGCGTATCAGTTCCTCGCCGAGCTCTCTTTCCCTTGCTTCGACATTCAGAAGGAATTTCTTGGAACTTTCGGGTTCAATGCCAAACATAACCTTTGGAGTCGGTTCTACGCTCACGTTCTCAGACGAATCGATCTCTATAGAAACTCTTTCTATAATTGCTTCTCCTGTGTTCTCTACCTCCACCGGTATCATTCCACCGTCTTCCTCGGATATAGTGAAACTCTCCGGAACGGTCACATCCCAGCTCTCCTCGGGTGGTTCCGGTTCAGGCGGATGGACATACTCCCTCCTGGTCACAGTTCTTGTTATAGTTTCAGGTGGCTCCGTTTCCTCCCTGACGTATAGGAATCTGTGCGTCTGGAGCTCCCTTCCTCCTATCTTCCCATCAAGCCCAACTATATAGGTACCAACTTCGTCCGGCGTATGTTTCACACTCCTCTCCTTGGTATCGCCTGGCTCAAGGCTAACAGGTGGCGTTGGATAATCTTGCAGTAGATTGTTACGAGTATCGTATATACCAACTGTGTACTCGCCTTCCATCAGTGATTCTCCAAGGTTGGCGAACCCTATGTCTATTTCTATCGACTCGCCTATTGTCATGTCCTGTTGGAACTGGAATCTGGAGAATATAGCCTCGGTGGTCTCGGCTATCATTATAAGCTGTCTGTGGACCTCTCTTGGTCGGAAGATTTCGAATATCCTGTTTATAAAGCGAATGTCCTGCACAAATCCTCTGACAACATCTATCCTGGTATTGAACTGGTCTGTAATACCGATCTCCTGAACCTGGCCCCTGATCAAACCTATCCTTTCATCAAACCGGTGTACAACACCAACATCCTGCAACCAGTGTCTCATCAGATTCACCCTCTCATCGAACTGATAAAAGATCTCGAGCACCTCTTCATGGGTTTCACCGGGTTGGAAGGCCTCAAATACTCCTTCCAGAGCTTCAAACCGTTGCATTCCACTCCTTATAAGGAATCCGGTGGTTTCGAACTCATCGACAGCCACCAGTCCCTGTATCCTGTCTCTCAATAGATTCACCTGTGTATCAAATACATCGGTAATGCCTATTATTTCATTGCCTACGTGACGTGGAAGGAATGTTTCAACTGCAAAATCTATAAACCCTATGTCCTGTACACCGTCCCTGACCAGGCCGATCTCTGTGTCGAATCTGTCCCAGATGCCCATAATCTGATCATGTATCTCGTCGGCTGAGAATATATCGGAAGCCGAGTCGTATACTCCTATCCCCTGTACACCGTCTCTTACAATGTCCAGTCTGGTGTCGAACGCATCGACCAATCCTACTACCTGTTCCTGAACCTGTCTTGGCTCAAAGGGCGATACAACATACTCCAGAACACCGAACTGCTGCAGGCCCTCCCTAGCCAGGCTTATCCTGGTGTCGAAGGCCCGAGCAATTCCTGCAAGCTGTTCCTGGACCTCGCCCGGATGGAAGACGTCGGTTGTGAAATCAGCAAATCCTATGTCCTGTAACCGGTCTCTTATGAGGTACGTCCTGGTGTCGAATTCATCATAAACCCTTATTATCTGCTCAACAAAACCTTCGGGATGGAAGACGTCGGTTGTGAAATCAGCAAATCCTATATCCTGTAACCGGTCTCTTATGAGGTACGTCCTGGTGTCGAATTCATCGGTCAATGCCATAATTTGCTCGACGATATCTCCTGGGTAGAAAGCATCCAACGAATGTTCGAGTAGTCCGACAACTTGCTCCTGGATCTCATCAGGATGGAAGATCTCCACGGTGTCCATCACTACCCTTAAGTCCTGTACCCTGTCCCTTATCAAGTCCATCCTGTCCTCGAAATCAGTCAAAACTCCGGCGATTTCCTCCTGGGTTGCAATGGGCTGGAAGGTATCAACCACGAATTCAACTGCCGTCATATCCTGAAGCCTATACCTCGTGAGAACTACCATATCCTCGAACTGATCTATTAATACTACACTTTGTACCCTGTCTCTGACCAAACCCACCCTGTCATCAAAGGTTCCAATCAATTTAACCATCTCTTCCAGGACTTGGGTGGGTCTGAATATG
>JAKOPB010000108.1 GCA_022257805.1 Nanobdellati archaeon | reverse complement strand
GCCTCAATCCCGACAGCAAGGAGCGAGACCCATAGTACCGCACCGCTGAGGACCATGACCAGTAAGGTGAAGCATAAGGTTCCTGCCAGGACCTTCTTCGATCTGTAAAGCCTCATCGAGGATCTGAGGTTCTCAACGAACTCTTCTGCCCTCTCCTCCAGCTGCGAAATCTTGGGGATGAAAGAAAGAAAACCTATGATCTTTCTCAAGAACTTCTCGAGCTTTCTTCCTGAAAATATGAGGTACATTGTGACAAGTATGAGTACTGCGTAGAACATTATCGCGACGTATACCCACTGGAGATATCCTTCTGGTGAGGCGATCATATAAAGACCAACAAGAGCTATGGCCGACATCACCACAAGATCCGTTGACTTCTCCACTATTATAGAACTCATCCCCTTGCTGAAGCTCCTGTTTCCGAGCTTCTTGAGGAAAACGGCCCTGGCCGGTTCACCCGTCTTCGCCGGAGAAAGGTTCGCCACGAAGAGTCCTGCAACGTAGTACTTCCATAGTCTGAAGAAGGAGAGTTCAACATCCGCCTTTTTGAGGAGGTATTTCCACCTGGACGTTCTCACGAGGGTCCCGAGGAACCAGAAGCCCAGAGCCGCGGACACGTAGTACGGGTTCGCCGTCCTGAAGGCTGAGACCACCTCCCCGGGCCCTGAAAAATATATGAGGAGGGCTACAAGTCCAAACGAAACCGTGAGCAGTGCCAGTCTCTTCTTCATCGGGATCCTTTAAAGTTTATTTATCTATCCTTTTATTGTTTGTTTATGTCCACGGCCGCCGTCATCCCGGGATACAACGAGGAAGAGAGCATAGGTTTCGTGATAAAGGAAACGGAAAAGTACGTGGACGAGGTTATATATGTCGACGACGGATCCACCGACGGAACAGTAAAAATAGCAGAGGATTTAGGCACTACAGTAATAACCTACGGACAGAACGTAGGCAAGGGCTACGCCCTAAGGGTTGGCTTTCAGGCAGCCCTGAACAAAAAACATGACATAGTAGTCACCCTGGACAGCGATGGACAGCACGACCCCGCGTACATCCCTAACTTCCTACAAGCCATAAAAAAAGCGGACATGGTCCTCGGCTCCAGATATGCAGGAAGACATTACACCGTCCCGAGAAACGTCCTCGGAAACTTCGGACTGAACTTCATAACAAATATACTGTCCTACGGACCACAAGGCTTCTTCCGCGGACAGTGGCTGAAGGACACACAGACAGGATTCAGGGCCTTCACCCGTGAAGCCCTGCAAAAAATGAACTTAGAAGCAAACGAGTACGCCATAGAGTCCGAGATGATCTACGAAGCAGCAAAAAACAAACTGAAGATAGTGGAGATACCCGTCCGTGTAGCCATCCGTGTCAGAGGCGTCGGAATAACGGACGGGATCAAAAACGGTCTCCATGTCTTCAAAAGAAGGTTCAACCTATAGCGCACTTGCTGACACACTTAGCTAACATACTTAAAAAGTCGCGACAACTATTAAGGTGAAGGGTGGGAGGTATTAAGCTGACATTCAACAAGGAAAAACTTTGGTATGTTCTCCTCGCAGCCGTACTCATAGCCAGCCTGTGGGCAAACTTATCAATAACAACGCAGGAGGAACTGGTCTTCGGCGACGAAGGTTACTACGCTTCGAGGAGCCAGGGCTTCGCGGAGAACCTTGATATCAGATACAGTACCGTGTTCGGTGAGACGGATTTAGTGGGCGAAGAGTACCACACCAGAGAACCAATGACCTTTCTCATGCTCGGATCTTTCTACCTTTTAGCCGGAGAACTTGGCATGAAAGTTCTGATACCTATAGTTTCCATAGTTTCAGCATTGTTCCTCTTCCTACTCGTAAAGAAGATG
>JAKOPB010000017.1 GCA_022257805.1 Nanobdellati archaeon | reverse complement strand
CTCGTCGAAGTCTTCCCTGTCCAGTTCCTCGGACTTGAGTATGGCCTCTGCTCTCTCTATACCAACTTCCTCAGCAAACACTTCCTCGTGGTTGTCAGGATACTTGTCTCTTAGCTCCTCCAGTCTTTTCCTGTCATCTTCGAGAGACTTCAGCTCATCTGCAACCTCGGCAAGATTAAGGCTGAGGAGATTACTATCGTCCACAACCTTCAAGATCTCAGGGTTCACATATATCTCCCCTTCGTACTCCTGGACCTTCCCTATTACCGTAACGAGATCACCTTCCTCCACCTTTTCAAAGTTCTCGAGATCCTGAAAGAACTTGGCCCGTATGGTCTCGGTTCCATCGTCGAGAACCACAAAGGCGTAGGTTCCATCGTCGTTGACAAACTTTGTAGTGACGGTAGCAACCATCTTGACCCTGCTGACCCTCTGGCCACGGGGAGTTACCAGGTAGTTGCTCTTGAACCCCTCTCGTCTGAAATACCTTCCATTAATGAGGTCCTCGGCTATGGCCCTTCTGGCAGTCAGTCTCTTTTGTTTTCCGTCCATAAGATCAACCTATATATGTAGGTTCTTCGGCATCCTCTGCTTCTACCTCTTCCTCCTTCTTCATCTTCTCAATTTCAATCTCACCGAACTTGTTCTCGTACTTCTCCACGTTTTTTTCGAGAACTGTCAGCATCTTCTTGGCGAGTATTGGATCCACTACCACGGGTCTGTGCCAAACCACCGATTCAACCTTCCTGCCTTCCTTGGATGTACCTACCTTCGGAGTAGACTGTTTGAAGTCGAAGACGAACTTATGAGGATTGAACAGAACGGAAAAGGAGTCACTGAAAAAAGCCTCATCTTCTTTTTCTTTTTTCTTCTTTTCACTCATATCATCACACCTTCTGAACATGTCCCGGTCTGGGCTCGAATATCATACCTTTGTTTTTCATCTCTTGTATTAACTTCTCCGGCTTACTTAAACCTTGCTCCTCCATCGCTGAAAGCAAGTCCTCCTCAGGGATGTTTTTACCGAGATCCTCCTCCAGATCGTCCAGAACATCCATGACCTTGCTCATCTTGGAGCGCTCAGAAGCAGGAGTTCCACCCTCTGCCCTGTCTATATCTATTTCATGTGTCTCCGGATCCATCCCGAGCTGCTTTATGGAATGCTTCATCAATCTTATAGCACGCTGCGCATCCTGCTTCTCCACAGTTTCGGCGAGCCTGACCTTTGCCGAGGCCTCTGCTAACCTCTGCAGTGCCTCGTACTGACGAAGTGTTATAGGGACTGTATCGCTCTCCGCATCTATATATTTACTCCTCATGTCCACGTAGAAGTTTTTCAGGACTGAAGCAGATTTCTTAGTGATCTCAGGCCGACTGTTCCTCCTCGCATACGATATATACTTTCTTAAGAAGTCAATATCTATCAACGGCTCGGCCTCTTCACCCTCGATCCGGGAACCTATTATATGGTCCACGATCTCCTCGTCTCTCTGTTTATCGGGTACGTCACGTAGTACGAACTTGAGATCGAAACGCGAAAGTATGGTATCAGGAATATCTATCTGCTCAGCTATCGGCCTGTAAGGATCAAAACGTGAGAACTTGGGATTTGCACCACCTATTATGGAGGTCTCTGCAGGCAGAGTGGCCTGTATCGTCGCCTTCGAAATCGATACCGTATTGTGTAAAACCATACCGTTGGATATAAAGGTTCTGCCAGGGACGGTCACGTCGTAGACCATGTCCACGTCATTAGGCACCTTTTCCACTTCATCGACCTGAACCCAGCCTATTTCACCCTCCACAATATGTTTAAGAAACTCTATTCTTGTCTTAACATCAAGTCTTTCTTTCAGTTTTTCCTGAAGAACTTCTGTATATTCATTCAACTTCGTGGAATTATCTTCCCTATAGTAAATAGTTCCGGGTGAAACGCCCATTTCTTCAGCTATATCCTTGACCTCAACTCCGAAATCTAGCCTGATCTCTCTCAATTCTACACCTTCTTTTGGGATAGAACTTACAGTATTCAAAAGCTCTATATATCTCTCCTCCAGATCGGGAACTATTCTTTTCAAGGTAGGACGTGTGAAGCTTATTTTGTTGTTCTCGTACTCCTCGAGAGACCAACCAACCACCTTCTCTCTCGACATATTCAGATCCTCAAGAATGGAAGTAACCAGACCCCCAACCTCCGGGACTGTCTCGAAGAGGTTCTTCCTAAGAGATTTATCTTCATCGAGATAATCCAGAAGCCTCTCGTTCTCTTCTTCCCTGAGAAATCCTATCTCTTCCGCGAACTTCTTTATAGAGTCTTGACCAGAAACGACAACTCTATATATCCCCTTACCGGACTCTGCTTTGCACTTTCTTATCTTACTGGGTACTGAAAACCTTAGGAGAAGGTCAGAAATCTGCCTCGCAAGTTCCTCAGAAGAAGTTGTATAAACTACCTCCAATCCACGATCCTTGTCAACAATTCCACCGTCCCCGGCGAAGGCTCGTTGAAGAAGATTCCTGATATCATCTCTCCTGCACTTCATTATCTTCTCGGGTATCCTCTTCTTGTCATGTTTTACCAGAAGGCCTCCACCAAGGCCGTTTAAAAAGTCCCTCAACCTGCTGGAAACATACCTCAAAGTCGTTCTACTTGAACCCCCGTCATCTCTTTCCCTTTCATACGGCTCCAGACCGAAAAGTTCATCCATCAAAGATCTGAAGTCCCGGAGAAGACAGGGATCCGAGTTAGTAAAGTTAAGCCCATTCTTTTTGCCACGGTTCATCTCGTACCCGCAGTCAGATATTATATAGCCGATAAGCGAACAGAGCTCTGGTGAATTATGCACTGGGATCTCGATCTCCTTCGAGTTGGGATGGAACCCACCCACTTCATCTAGTTCCTGTTCTTCACCTTCTATCGGAAGTGAAAGTGGGACAGGAATCCAACTACCTTCCTTTACTTCGTCCGCTCTAAGGGTGGTTATCTCGCCATCCTTTATGGTCCAGACCGGGTGTTCAGGAGTAACCTTGACCTCTCTACCGGAGCCTATTCGAAGTACGTAAAACTGCTCGGGTGCCTCGTGCCTGCTGACACGGGAGGGTTTTCTGGGGTAAATGGACGAAAAATCCGTGGAGACAAGCTCCAGGTCCTCGTCCTCAGGAACCTCCAACATCTCGCAGTCCTCGCCCTCGACAATCCTGTCATCATACTCATCCATCAGCCCGTCCACGAGCTCGCCAATTTTCCTGGAGGATCCGTCTGGAACCAGAAGCTTGAAATCAGGATGGTAGCTCTGTGTCGACATCGCTTCATGTAGGTTCACCTGGTCCTCCTTGGACATCTTGTCAAACTCGTCTATGCATAGAACACCCTGGTTTGCCAGGACAAGAGCCCCGGCCTCGAGAACCCAACCGCCCATAAACTCCTCATCTCTGACGACAGTGGCGGTAAGACCGGCGGCCGATGTACCCTTACCGGATGCGTATTTACCTCTGGGAAGCATGTCAGCAGCCAGTTTTAATAGCTGTGTCTTGCCCGAGCTGGGATCGCCGACGAAAAGTATATGTATATCTCCACGTATCTTGGTTCCGTCGGGAAGCCTGTGTGGAACACCTCCGAAGAGCTGAAGTATTATGGCCTCCTTCTCCTCGTCCAGGCCGTACATGGACGGAGCGAGTGATTTGATAAGTTTATTGTATATCTTATCGTCCCCCGCTAGCTCCTGAATCTTGTCTTCTTCCTCTTCCGTAACCTCCATATCCTCAAAGGTTGTCTCCTTCGGACTCAACCAGTTTGCCTCGAGGAATATATCCAGTTGCCTCGTCTTCTTCCCCTGGATACGCTTGGGCATCTCCCTAACCCTGCCTGTTATCTCCAGACGTGTACCTGGATCCGTCCTTCTCTGCATCCTCGGTGTCGTGAGACCGTCCTTGAGGTAAACAGAAACCTCCCCGGGTTTCTCGCCTGAAACCTTCTCAAAGAGATCCTCCACGTGGATCCATCTTGCATCACTCAATTCCCTTCCCACCTGGTTAAAACCTCTTTTACGACCGCAGTCACAACGGGACGGATAGCTCATTCTCTTCTTGAGCTGCGGGACTTCCATCTTCTCACCACAGTCCGGACACTCGAAAACGGCAACCTCAAGCTCCGGTTTCACCTCCGATGCCCTGTTAACTGTGCCTTCCACCTTCACAAACTTTCCCAGGTGTTTGCTCCTCAGATCCTTTATCCTCGTTTTTTCGTCATCGGGTATGTTCTCCACCCTGACGTTGAGATCGACCTCCTTGTCCACGCCTAGATCTATCTCACCAACAGCATCCTCAGCTGCATCGAAGAATTCCTTGGGATTTTCGAGAAGTTCCTCCGTCAGCTCGTGACCGGCGTATTTGTCCAACTTCCGGAAATCTATAAGAACGAAGTCCTCGTCCTCTCTGACCGCCTCCAGAAGGTCCTCTTCGTAGAACTTTCTGAAAAACTCCTCAAGCTCTTCGATCATGAACCAATAACCCCCGTAGTAAATATTTTCAGTATCTATTTAAATTTAACCTAAGACCAAGAATTAAAAATATCAAGGACAACAGAAAGCACCGGCCGTAAATTCATCACTTTGGTTATAGACATCAAATCTACACGCCCATCCATCCCTGTCATAATCATCGAGATCTATCAAACCACCTCTTCCTCCTCTCACTCTCGCACCACCTGTTGGAGTTGAATCTTCGTGTCCTTGCCAACAACCCCCAGACACAGCCTTTTCACCATCATTACAAAGTACCTCCAAATTTTTTGATATGTCAGTGTCAGCTTCATCTGTTTCGTACCTCCACTCACACTCTCCATCCTCTTCATCCCAGAGGACAAAAGCCCCTTTCAAGTTCAGGTCTTCCCATATGAGCACATCATCCGGCCTGACATCCATTATATTCTCTCCGTCCACGGCAAAACGATGATTAAATCAGACGTACCTCCAGCGTAGTATTCTATACGACCATCTCCACTAACAGTCGTCCCCCGGATATAAGATGTACCATCATCAAGAAAATGGAGTTCATTAACGTCCTCTATCTCGTTCCCGCCCATGTCCAGTTCCTGTGCTGCACCTTCACTCAGATCTATCTCGCCTACGAGATGGCCCTGTGATGGGTTGGGGTTGCTGGTCGTGGTAGCTTCCGTACCTTCTGTTTCTCCGGCTTGTCCGGAGGTCGCCATTACTATTCTACTTAAATTTACCTGTATTCAGGCAAAATTAATTTAGGAAAACAAGTTTCCACTTAGGGTCAAACACACCGGAAGTCGACGAAGTACTCAAAACCCAAGTTAAAGCTTAAACCTTCGGCCTTAAATACTATTTTTCTATAAATTCCCTTGGAAAGACCTGCCCCATCATAGACTTTTTCAAGTCCATAAACAAAGATTTGAGTAGATTTATTAAGAAAGAGATGTAAATGTAAGACTATGCAAAGGAAGAAATCTAAACATAAAAAAGCGTTTGAAGAGTTTTTTGAAAAGGCAAAGGAAGAATTCGATAGTTCCCTGGAAAGGCTTGTCCTCTATGGTTCGGTGGCCCGAGACCAGGAAGAAGAGGATTCGGACGTGGATGTTTTTGCAGTGGTCAAGAATAGGGAACAGAAAAAACAACTCCAGAACCTGGCCTTTGAGATCGGTCTCAAACACGGTGTGGCCTTTTCTCCCGTCGTTAAAACAAAGGACGAGTACCGTAATATAAAGGACTCCACATACGGTAGGGAAGTAAGGTCAACGGGTGAAATATATGTCTGAGGCCGAACAATTTATCGGGCTTGCTGAAGAATCCCTCGGTGATCTGGAGTCGGTCGAGGATGTCTCGGACAGAATGTTCTGGAACTCGCTTTATTATTCCGTCTTTTACTCTGCAAAGGCTGCACTTCATTCGCTGGGTTTCGAACCAAAAACCCATGAAGGAACCGATACTCTCGTGGGTAAAATACTCTGTGTGGACGAAGGATTTATAACCCGAGAACAGTCAAAGTTCTACTCTCGGATGAGGACCACCAGAGAAGAGGTCGACTACAATCCTCTCGCGTCCATAGAGTGGAACAAAGAAGAGATGAAAGAGAAGGCCGTGAACTTCATCCACGATATGAAAGAGATTGTCGAAGATCAGGACAACCAGAGCTCATGATACAAATAAACGTTAGTAATCAAAGTTGATTGCTTTCATTACAGGGAAAAACCGTACTAAATACTACCAGTTCTTCTTAAATTTAACCCGGACTCGGTTTGGAGTAAGTAAGAACACTAAGAAATAAAAATCGGGGCCTGAGGAATCCTCTTGCCTAGGATCTCCTTGAATCCTTCCCAAGCATCTTCTGGATACTTTGTAGGATGTACTGCTTTTCCTTCTCAAACTTCGGCAGGTCACCTACCATCAAGCTCTCCAATCCCTCCCACCCACTTTTCTTTTCCTCCAAGCTCTCCTCAAACACCTCCATAGTAAAATCTCTATATTCGTCGCGAACTGTATCCAGAGTCACTTCAGCACCATTTTTCAGGAGCCTGTAAACATCGTCCATATCTCTAGGACGATTTCTCTCACAAATCGCCGAGATCTTCTCCGCGAGGAGGGCATCTTTGGTAAGTGCTCTAACATCTATCCTTGGAACGTCCGGGTAAGGAGAATGAATCTCTTTCTCCGTAATTTTCTCCTTGGATGTAGAATCCTTGAGAATCTCAACAGACACGGGCGTCGTTGAACTTGAATCAGGTCGATCCACACCCAGACGTAGCCTGTACATATTTTCAGTCTCCCGCTCCTTCTCAACCCCAACCGTAAACCCCAGGAGTTCAAGCTCCTTTAATAAATATTCGGCAAGGCCGCCGGGAGCTTCTTCTATAGCCAGGTCGAGGTCCTCGGAGAACCTCTGTCCGCCGTAAACCTTCCATAAACATGTACCGCCCCGGAAAACCAGATCGGGATACTCGCGGTAAAGGAGATTGAGAAGGTGATCCTGAACGTAGTCCAGCCAGATCTGGTCTATCAACTTCAGCTTCCGCTGAAATCCATATCGTTTCAGTTCCTCCGGAACAAGCATCAGCCCAGCACCTCCTCTACCTTCTTATCCACTCCGCGACCAGCTCTAGAAGCATATTCCCTGAGTCTTTCCTTGTCCAGCTTGGAAATAACCTCCCCCACCTCCTCCAGAGGAACGATATCAAGATAGATCCCATCGACAACAGCCTTCTCCGGAGAAGCAACAGGTACCCTGTCGTTTTCGTGGACCTCGTAGGCATAGCCAAACATCATCTTAGGCTTCACCTCGTAAAACCTTATCTCGGAACCCTCGAACTCCACCGCTCTGTTGTACCGGGAACGGGAGGTCACAACTTCCACGGTAGAGGGAGACTGCTGCGAAACGCCGTGGAATCTGAGAGACGTCCAGAGCGACAGGTAGGAGGGACAGGTCAGATAGGGGGCCACGAGTAGAGGATTGCCCCGCGTCGTGTACTTGTTCCTCTCGACCCTCCTCACCTTCCCCTGTTCCTTCAACCGGTACAGCAGCGTCTTTGCGTAGTCCCGTGAAACGCCGTGCCTAACAAGATCCCCCACACCAAACACGGGCTTCTCCCTCACTTCTTCCACAGCATCCCGATATTTAACAACAGGCATATCAACCACCTTTCATGCAAGATTAACTAGAAGTTCAAGATATAAATAAATGTTGGTAATCAAAGTTGATTACTTTCATCCCCAAGTACCCGTACTAAATACTCCAGGTTCTTACTTAAATTTAACCCGGAT
>JAKOPB010000040.1 GCA_022257805.1 Nanobdellati archaeon | reverse complement strand
AGTTGAATAAGGTTACAGGAAGCCAGGGAAAGTCGCTATATATTTAGAAAGGACTTATCATTTTTCTGATCTTTTCCTCGGGATCATCGGACTCGACTATTCCAGAGGCTACGAAGATTCCGTCTGCCCCGAGATCCAGAGCTTTCTCCACATCCTCTTTGTTCTTTATCCCTGCACCGCAGACCAGGGGTTGGCTTACCTTCTCGATGGCCTCAGTTATGAGTTCGGGTCTGGCCTCACTTACCGAAACGTCTCCACCTATAAGCTCCGGGGGTTCTATCGCTACCATGTCCGGTCCGATACTGGAAATCCTCTCGGCTTCTTTGGGGTCCTTGGCACAGACCATAGTCTCAAGACCCTGTTTTTTCGTTCTCTCCAAACACTTCCTTATCACATCATCGGACCTTCTGTCCTCGGAGTGGTTTATAATTACGCCGGAGGCGCCGTTCTGTACGAGGGCTTCAGGAAGAACGCTGCCTGTGTTGGAGCCGTAGTTAACCGAATCCACCCTTTGTGCGTAGACAGGAATACCAACGGTTCTTGAAACTCGGAAAAGATCGGCGACCTGAACCACGGGAACTACTCTCTCTCCTGTGTCCTCAGAAACTTCTTCGCAGAGCTTCGCGAGCTCTTCAGCCCTTTCTCCGGTACCCCTCCTGTAGGTTTTGAAGTTTACAAAGAGAACGGGATAGTTCATTTGATCTAACCTACATAATGTATTTCCTCTTCCTCGCCTATGCGTTGTCTTGAGGCCTCGAAATCATCGTAGTAGCTCATCATATCATCGGTTATGGAACGACTTGAATCCTCCAGTGCACTTTCAAAATGTTTCTTCTCCACGATGTCAGATTCCCTGTCCTCTCTAAGGGCGTTCATCGCAGCTTCTCTACAGATCGCAAAGATATCTGCACCGGAGTAGCCCTCCGTTATCTTGGCAAGTTCAT
The DNA here is from genome assembly GCA_022257805.1 of Nanobdellati archaeon. Classification (GTDB taxonomy): domain Archaea; phylum Aenigmatarchaeota; class Aenigmatarchaeia; order PWEA01; family PWEA01; genus PWEA01. The sequence continues at coordinate 3,778 of JAKOPB010000040.1, read as the reverse complement.
CTAGACTTATTCCCTCAGCGAGTGGCATATCCTCTGTATGGATCTTGAAGATTTCAAGACGTGCCTCCTCATCCGGTGAAGGAACCAGCAACTGGTTATCGAATCTTCCGGGACGTAGAAGGGCCGAATCTATCATATCCGGTCGGTTCGTGGCTCCGATAACTATAACATCATTTAGTTCTTCCAGACCAGACATCTCGGTCAGTATCTGTGATACCACACGCTCTGAGACGTTTTCTCCCATGGAACTCCCTCTCTCAGAGGCCAGGGCATCCAGTTCGTCGAAGAATACAACGGTCGGTGCAACCTGCTTGGCCTTCTTGAATATCTCTCTGACACGTTTCTCGGACTCTCCAACCCACTTACTTAGCAGCTCTGGTCCCTTGACGCTTATGAAGTTGGAATCGGACTTGTTGGCAACGGCCTTCGCCAGCATCGTTTTACCACAACCAGGCGGACCGTAGAGTAGGAGTCCTGAGGGTGGTTTTATACCCAGTCTCTCGTATGACTCAGGATGGTCCAGGGGCCACTCAACCGATTCCTTTAGCCTCTCCTTGACGTCCTCCAAGCCTCCGACGTCCTCCCAGCTTACATCAGGAACCTCTACAAGTACTTCTCTCATTGCAGAGGGTTCAACCATTCTCATAGCATAGTCGAAATCCTCTCTACTGACCCTTAGCTTCTCCAGACTTTCCTCCGGAAGTTCGTCCATGTCCTGTAGATCAGATATATCCGGAAGTACCCTTCTCAAAGCATGCATAGCGCTTTCCTTTGCTAGAGCTTCTATATCTGCACCTACATAGCCGTAGGTTCTATCAGAAATCTTATCCAGGTCGACATCGTCGGTCAGAGGCATATGCCTGGTGTGGATCTGTAGTATTTCCTTCCTGCCTCTTTTGTCGGGAACGCCTATCTCTATCTCTCTATCGAAACGTCCGGGTCTTCTCAGAGCAGGATCAACGGCATCGACCCTGTTTGTAGCTGCGATAACTATAACCTGACCCCTTGCCTCCAGGCCGTCCATTAATGTCAGGAGCTGTGAGACCACGCGCTTCTCCACTTCACCGCTCGCTTCCTCCCTTTTAGAGGCTATTGCGTCTATCTCATCGACAAATATTATGGAAGGCGCGTTTTCCTCAGCCTCCTCAAATATTTCACGGACCTTCTTTTCGGATTCACCGTAGTATTTGGACATGACCTCAGGACCATTGATAGTCTGGAAGTGCGCACCTGCCTCGTTGGCCACGGCCTTGGCAAGCAAGGTCTTCCCAGTTCCAGGCGGTCCATGAAGAAGCACACCCTTAGGTGGTTCTATACCAAGCCTTTCGAACACTTCAGGATGTTTAAGTGGAACCTCGATCATCTCCCTGACCTTCTTTATCTCGTTATGGAGCCCACCGATATCCTCGTAGGTCACAGTCGGTATATCCTCTTGCTGGATTTCAACGGCCTTTGGCTTCAGGTCGATGGAGGTCTGATCATCTATCTTTACAATTCCGTCCGGCTTCGTGGAAACTACCATGAGTCTCGTCTCCGTACCACCGATCCCAGGCATCATATCAGAAAATATATCCTCTCCGAAGAAGTCCTCAAAAAGGCTTCCTCTTCTGTCGCTTCGGACTGAGGTAGGAACTATTATATCGCCCTTGGAAGCCGGCCTCATGTACAGATTCTTTTTCAGTATATTCGGAGATATATGGAGTGCAACACCTTCCTGTGCGGGGGCGAGTGTAACCTTGTCTGCGGGCTTGGCCTCCGCCTTTCTGACCTTGACGTTTTCACCGACGGATGCACCTGCGTTCTTCCTCACCAAACCGTCCACACGTACGAGGTTGCTTCCAACGTCCTCTGGGTAGGATCTTACGGCAAGAACTCCTGTCTTCTTCTTCCCTTCGATCTCTATGACATCACCCTCCGTTACATTGAGATCTCTCATAATCTTGGAGTCAAGTCTGGCAATTCCCTTTCCAAACTCTTCTCTGGATGTCAGTTCTCCGACCTTCAAAGAGAAGACATTGTTTTCATTTTCATCGTTATTATTTTCCATGGTATCACGTTTATTTTACAGGAACCTCTATCCATTCATTCTCTCCTTTTTCTTTAGTGTTCATTTTTTTAAATCTATCCTCTTCTAACAAAACTTTGAAGATCTTGTAGTCGACCTTTCCCCTCCACGTATCGAGGTAATCAACGACCCTATCAAGGACCTCAACCGGCACTATGTAGACAGACTTGTCGACCTTTATATTTGGTATCCTGTCCAGTATACCTCTCCGATTGTATACGTACTCCTTACCGCCCTTTTTCACTTTCTGTCTCCAGCCGTAGAGACCACGGTAAAACTTGTTGCGTTGATAGTTAGACTTGAACTTATCCGAGTCAACACAAAAGCTGACAAGAGCTGCTAAGTCCCCTGTCTTGTCTATGGTTACTTCATGTTTTGTCATAGTTTTTATTTATGTACACTAAACCTTATAAAGTTTTTGTTTATACGAACTAAAATAAGACTTATAAGATTTGTATATAAATTACTGACAGGGTGTGGACCTTGAAATTTGAACACAAGTACGGAGTCATAGTTGCTTGTGACGTCACTTCTCTCGATGAACTTGAAAACCTGGTTGAAGAAACCCACGGTGTAGAGGGGATAACAGGATACAAGATAGGGAAGCTTCTGGGACTCAGGTTTGGGCTGAGAGATGTCTCGGAAACCATCAGAAAGTTTACCGACAAACCTATAATATACGACCACCAGAAGGCAGGAACAGACATACCGTACATAGGCGGAAAGTACGCAGAGCTTCTAGATGAACTGGATGTAGACGCCGGTATAATATTTCCTCAGGCAGGACCAGAAACAGAGGAAGCCTACGTAGAGGCCCTGATCGAAAAGGGCGTGGAACCCATAGTGGGTGGAGAGATGACACATCCCGGTTACCTGGAGAAGGAAGGCGGCTATCTCAGAAACAATGCTCCCGAAGAGATGTACAGAAAAGGTGCAGAAGCAGGTGCAAAGACCTTCGTGGTACCGGGAAATAGAAAGGATGCTCTCAGGAAGTGGACAGAACTTATTTCAAAGAAAGTGGATGATCCCATTCTGACATCGCCTGGTTTCGGTCGACAGGGCGGAGACGTTAAGGAAGGTATAGAGGTGGTAAGGAAAGCAAACAAAGATGCAGGTTTCCAGGCGATTATAGGTTCCGGGATATACAAGCAACCCGTCTCCGAAGACGCAAAATACCCCTCTTTCAAATCTCCAGAAAAAGCCGCAAAATTCTTTGCAAAACAGGCCTTGGAATATGGTGATTGAATGTCAAAGCTTGAGATAGGAGAATACCTGAAAAAAATACTCGCCGAGATAGCATTCGAGTTGGACATGGTAAAACTAAAGCCAAAGGACCCGTTCCGTCTGACATCAGGAAAGCCTTCGCCGGTTTACGTCGACGCCCGGCTATGGACACAGTCAAGTCTTATAGCAAACCTTTTCGTTGATGCGATGAAGTGGAAAATCGAAGATGAAGATATCGAATTTGATCTGGTAGCCGGTGGTGTTACAGCTGGCGTTCCGTACTCCGAGAGGCTTGCGGGCTCCCTTGATGAACCTTCGATCTACATAAGAGATAAGGCAAAGGGCTATGGAAAGTCGGCACAAATTGAAGGTTCTGAAGACCTTGAAGGTAAGAAGGTGCTCCTGATCGAGGATCTGATCACTACAGGAGGAAGTAAGCTCGACTTCATAGAAGGTGTGGAAAGAGCCGGTGGAACGGTCGAAGACTGT
>JAKOPB010000094.1 GCA_022257805.1 Nanobdellati archaeon | reverse complement strand
TACTGTGGAAATAGACGTACCCGAGGACGCGGAACTGGATGAACACGAGGCGACGTTTATGGTATCATCTGACAAAGACGATGCAAGCAAGACAATCGATGTTAAAATACTCGGATCCCTCGAGGAAAAGTTAAGAGAAGATATAGAAAGCGTAAGTAAGATGCTAGAAGAAGTCAGGAGAGAGGCAAACGAAGCAGAAGAAAGGGGAATAAATGTGTCTTCAGTGAGACAGCTGCTAAGGGAAGCAGAGATAAAAATAGAGAACGCTGAACAAAATCTCAATGAAGACAACTTCGATGCTTCCCTACAAGACGTAACCGAAGCTGAAGGGCTTATAAGGGAGGCCAAGAGAATGCTCGAAACACTCGAAGAACCAGAAGAAAGGGTCTTCCAGCTGCTGCCTATAGCACTTCTGGGGCTTGGTTTGCTGGCCGTGATACTTGTATCAGCGTATATGGTACAGGTACGGCACTACAGACCTATGTCAGGTGTCAGGGAAAAGATGGCGGACACAATGACACAGCTGAAAAAGAAGAAAATCAAAGAGAAGGAAGAGCTAGAGCAACAGAAGGAAAAGGCAAAAAGACTCATAAGGTTGATAGAGGCTGAACATGAAGAAGGGATAATGGACGATGAAACATACGAAAACCTCAAGTCATCTGCAAACGAAAAGATAGAAAGGATCAACAAGAAGCTCAAGGATTGAGGTAAACCAAATAAGGTATAATTATACCTTGGTTTTGTCCGATCACTAGCTAATTCTATCAGACAACACCTTTACACCCGTATTAGAGAGTTTCTGCGGACTGTAATAAGAACCTGCCTGCACGATTAAAAAATATATAAGGAGCCAAACTAAATTTAAAAACATGAGCAGGGACCTCGAAAGAAGAATTCTCGAATATCTAAAAGAGAAACCGGGAACTGTAGATGAACTTCAGGAGGAACTTGAAGTAGAAAAACAAAGGATCACAGGAAAAATAGATGTTCTGAGTGAAAAAGATTTAATCAAAACACACAAAATAGGTAGGTCCACGGCATGCATATTCAACGAAGATGCCGATTTACCAACGAAAGACAGTGAAAAACCGCGGAAGACAGAGAAAAAGCCAGATGAAACGACGAGTAAAGAGGAAGATAAGGACAGATCAAGCAAGAAAAAAGGCCCAAAAACCATAGGTATTGTGTCAGGTAAGGGGGGTGTAGGCAAAACCGTTGTCACAGTAAACATCGGCGCTGCACTCCTGGAACTGGATGAAAAGGCAATAGTAATGGACGCGGACACCGAAATGTCTAATCTGGGTCTTCACCTTGGGATGTACACCTATCCAAATTCGCTGAAGGAGGTCGTCAACAAGGGCATACACATAATGTCCGCCATACATGTTGACAAGGAGTCCGGCCTACGTGTCTTACCAACATCCCTTTCTGCAGATCCACTTGAAAAGGAGGTCCACGAAGCAATAAACATGATACCCGAGGACTATACACTGCTCATAGACTCGCCCCCCGGATACAAAAGACCGATAGAACGTGTAATTGAAGTTTCTGATGAGCTGGTGTTCGTCACAGCCCCTGAAATACCGGCAATAACCGATACGTTCAAGCTCTCAGAAGAAGCCAGAAAAATGGATAAAAAAATACTGGGCGCAGTCGTAAACATGTACTCCAGTCATAAAAAGCACCTATCCGTCGATGAAGTCGAAGAGGCACTGGATATGCCCGTAATAGGAACAGTTGAAAAGACCGATCTAGTCCAAAGAAGTATATTTGAAGGAACGCCTGTGGTGACATACAAACCCCATGCGAGGATATCGAGGTCTTTCAAGAAAATAGCTTCTGATATAACGGGCAAAGAGTATGAAGAATCATTCTTGCAGCGGATAAGGGGTGTCTTTTCGTGGTAAAGTTACTCAAACACTGTCTCTTAATGCTTGTCATACTTCTATTAGTTCCCGGCACAGTGGAGGCTGTCAGTATAGTTGATCTGGAGTTAGAAAAGAACGAATACAGCCCGGGTGAAACCGTATCGGGGGAGGGAAGGGTCGTGGATAGAGACGGAGACGCGGTCCAAAACGCAGATATATCTGTAGCCCTCGGCGATCAAACAAAACAAAACACGAGAACCGACGATGAAGGCACCTTTGACTTTAGTTTTTCAGCGCCAGGACAAGAAGGAGAACACGTCGCAGAGATATACACGGTCAAGCCACCGTTTGATTCCGACACGGCGGAAATCAGTTTTCAGATCAAGAGGACAGCATCCCTTAGCATAGTAATGCCAAGTCT
>JAKOPB010000007.1 GCA_022257805.1 Nanobdellati archaeon | reverse complement strand
TCGGGGTTTTTTGGCACGAGGCAGTAATACTCATTAACGTCCCTCAATTTCTTTTTAGATTCCTCAGGTTCATCGGCTATGGCAGAAAAATTCCATTCCCAGTCTGTCTCGGGAAGATCGGCTGCCTCTTCATCACTGACGCTTTCAAAAACATAGGACTCAATTTCCGGACCCTCGTCACCGGACTTATCGGAACCACCAGAACCCCCGCCGTTACCCCCTGATCCATCCCCAGTACCGGATTCTGGACCGCCGCCTGATAAACCCTTTTCATCATCAATACTTTCTGGTTCCTGTGTTTGATCCTCTGATTTTTCTTTCTCCCGGGATACGTCTTCGGATAGATCTTCCTTTTCCCCGTTCTCCTGCTTAAAGCCTTTGCGAAGTCTTTTGAGTATCTTCTTTATCCTCTCTGAACCTTTCTCTTCTTCTTCGGAGTTTAGTTCATCATCCTGGCCTCCTTCTTCGTCAGCTTCGTCGTTCGATTTGTGAAGATCCCGGTGTTCTCGCTTGAGAAGGTCACTGTCTTTTGTAGAAAGTTTGTTACTCGAGGAATCAACCTGTTGAGATTCCTTTTTCTCGCCGGAGAGTTTATCAAAATCAATCTTACTTCCAGTTGGAAATTCCATATCACTTATTACATTCTCTTGTAACCCGTTCTTGTTTTTAAATCTTCCTTTCATTTCTACGCTTTCCTCTTCGAAACATCCTGATTTTTCGATAGACTTCCTATCTCCGATTTCATCACTATCGGTGTCGGCTATACCATCCTCCTTAAAAGAATCTGTAGAACTACAATCCTCTATTCCGCGTCTCAGACTACCAAGAATTCCAAGAATCTTTCTACGGCCCCCGACGGTCCTCCGTGCTTTACTTTTAATACTCTTCCCCTTCATCTCCGCCCCGAGCTCCTCCAGTGCCTCCGCAATTCCCTTCTTTATTTCATCCTTCGTCTTTTCCTTCAATCCTTCCATATTATCTACCTAATACTATTTCACTCCCATCAAGCTCCACTACAACCTTTCCTTTCCTCGAAGTGATACCGGTCATAAAATCATCGCTCATTCCGACATCAATATCCTCGGTAATCATTCCTATTCTCCTCCTTACTACAGGACCATCTTCCACATACGCCGTTATATACTCCTCATCATCTCCCACTATATTAATTTTATACATATTGCCTGAAATTTCTTTGGGTATATCAGCTTCTATCCTCTTATAAGTCTGTTCACTCTCGTTGTCGTAAGAAACATAGGTCCGGTATATCCCGGCCTTTACAACTTCCACGGACTCTTTGAGCTGATCCTCCATAACATGTCCTCCGACATCTTCGGTGAGATTGGAGAAGGAGTGGTATATCAGAATTGTTATAACTACACTTATCATAAACAGTGACATCTGCTCCAAGGAGAGATACTGTCCTTTACGTTTCATAATACCGCTATCTAAACTATTCTTACTTCAACTTTATTGACCGTAAATCCGTTATACTCCTCTGTGGAACCCCTTTCTATAATCATGTTTACCCTCTCATTAACTGCTGTGTTTCTACCAACCGAATCTATACCTATCCTGTTGTCCGGTTCACCCTCCACGGTAACGTTTTTGTAGTATAACCTGAATTCCACGGAATAATGATCACGTCTTCCTATAGAATTCGCAACTATCACATCGGGATCCTCGGTTATCCTTGCCTCCGAACCCTTTGTGCCAACTATAGCAAAATCCTGGCCTGTGGCCATCATCTTGCCCTGTACACCAAAGCTCAGTGTCACATTGTCGGTACCCGGAGCAGTTGCATCGTTTATTCTAAGCTCAGCATCGCTTGGAAGGTCCACGGACATCTCCTCCCGGCCTCCACGCACAGAAACCTCCTTTATGTTTTTATTAAGGTCTCTCATAAACCTTTCCATCTCCTCGAACTCTCTTTGATCTCTGGACTTTTCGAGAATCTCTCTGCCCCAGAAGTATGCAGAAAAGGAAACTGTAAGTATGACTCCTGTGAGTAAAATGGCTGTCAGAACCTGCTGACCCTTCCTGATTTCGAAAAAACCAAAACTACCAAACATTACTCTTTATAGCTAACCGGAGGGATATAAAACTATTCCTGTAAACCAGACCGGGCAGTGTCAACAACGGAAGGTCTCGCTAGCAATAACCCTACCTTCGACCGACAGTTCTAGGTAGTTGTCCTGAGCAATATGAGGTCCATTAAGAACGTCTTCGTCCACAAGGCCTATGTCTTCGCCTGCCGGGAGATTGAGATCGCCTATGCTCTGTCCGTTTAAGTAAACCTGTACGTTTTCAATTTCTTCTTCCCAGCTGTTGTGAACGTACACCTCAACACCACAACTGTACGTTACAATGTACACGTCCTGCCGAACATCATCTATAAACCTTATAACCTGTTCCCGGGTCGCCTCCTCGATGTCCTCTTGGACAAGGTTCATCCATGTGAAGACACCACCGATCATGACAACTACAATCAATAACAACAGGATAACTGCTATTACGGGTGTTACACCTTTTCTCCTCATAACATAAAAAATATGTTCAGGCTCGTATTTAAGCTTTTTGGAAATAATCTGATAATGAGCTAAAGAAAAACCTTGAACACTGAAAAAGAAAGAAGAAAGAAAGAAAAATAACGGGGGCTGTTTACATACATCTGGGCTAAACAAAGCCACAGCTACTAGTCTGTGCAGCTACTGGAAGTCATCAACAACGGAAGGTCTCTCTTTCAACTACATGACCTTGATGAGACACTTCAAAACGGTTTCCTTCGTCAACATCACCGACATTCAATACTTCGCCTACATTCTCTTCACCTAGGTCTATCGTTGTCGAACCTCTGTTTTCTCCATCAATGTAGAGGGATACATCGAAGTTATCTGACACGCCGTTGTAAAGGTAAACTTCTCCTGTATCACAGCTGTATGTAACGACCTCTACATTGCGCTCTGCTTCTTCTATGAATTCCAGAACTCCCTCGCGGGTTGCCTCTTCAACGTCTTCCTGCATAACTGACATCCATGCGAAGACACCGCCGATCATGACAACTACAATCAGTAGCAGCAAAATGATTGCTATTACGGGTGTTACACCTTTTCTTTTCATTGTATCAATTAGGTTATACTATAGCTCCTATTTAAGCTTTTTGGACGCATCCACGCAAGAGCACGATCTGTAGGAAGGGTAAAAATAAAGAGCTGGTAGGACCAGCCTGTAATTTTCATTTTGATTCTCTGATCTGGAACACGAGGGAAACCAACTGAACGATTATCAGAACGGAGAGCAGTATCTCAACCATCATCCCCTGTCCTGTCCATATCTGATATGGTACGAAGATCAGGGAAAGCACAATTGTCACGGCCAGAACCACGAAAACAATGAGCTCAAGGCCGCTTACATCTTCCATTTCAAACATGAGGTCTTCACCTCCATTTATTATTCCATCTGGTTCTTATTTCTGTCTTTTATTTTTACCCTGGGATTGCCCCTTCGGCTGTCTCTTCTCTCACTTCTATTACCAGCTTGGTCTCTCCCAGGGGACCTAGAGTTCTTTTTAACCCGGACCTTCGGACTACTACCGTCGCCAGCTTTTCCACGCATACTTTCCTTTAGAGAAACTATGGAGTCAACCATCTCTTCGTTCTTCTCTATTAGGTTCTTGTTGAGCTCGACAAGTTTTTTCATATCCTGAGAAATTCCTTCGGAAACTGCAGATTCTGGCTGGCTTTCCTCGCCTCTCTTCAGTATATCGAGGAACTCGCTCCACTGCTCTGTCACCTCATCTATCTTACCAGGCAGTTCTTCGAGCTCTCTCCTGAGATCGTTGTTCGACTTGACTATCTCATCGACCATCCTTTGATTTGCCTTTATCAGGTCCATGACTTCAAGTACAAGACCTTTCGCATCGCCAACGTCTTTCCGCTCCTCAAGTTCATCAATTCTCTTCTCGAGCTTCCTTATCGGAGAAAGGGGAACTACTTCATACTCGTCATCATCGGGTTCTATCTCTACTTCGTCTTCTGTCATACAGGTAGATTTGTGAGTCTTACTTAAATATTTTGTGGGGCGGGAAAATAAGAAAAGAGAAGGGGTAGGTTTGTTTTGGGAGCTACAATCCTCCCATGGCACCTGGTGGCATTCCTCCGCCCGGCATGCCTCCTCCTGGCGGTCCTCCACCCCCATCGCCACCGCTCAACTGACCTGCAGAAACTACATCGTCGATCCTGAGAATCATCTCTGCAGCTTCACTGGCGGACTGAATGGCCTGCTTCTTGATTCCAAGAGGTTCGATGACACCTGCCTTGCGCATATCCACTACCTTGCCTTTCTCAACGTCCAGTCCGTGGTTCTTCTTTCCCTCTTCGTGGGCGGACCTTATCTCGACAAGCGCATCGACCGGGTCCAGACCGGTGTTTTCGGCCAGGGTTCTCGGAATAACTTCAAGTGCCTCGGCAAAGGCTCTTATCGCAAGCTGTTCTCTTCCTGACTCCGACTGTGCATACTTCTTGAGCCTGTTCGAGAGTTCCTGTTCTACTGAACCACCACCGGCCACTATGCTGCCTGACTTGAGTGCCGTGATGATACAGTCCAGAGCATCGTTCATGGATCTTTCTGCTTCGTCGACTACGTGTTCCGTACCTCCTGTAAGTAGAAGCGAAACCGATCTCGGACTCTTGCAGTCCTGTACGTAGATCATCTTGTCTCCTTCCTTTTTCTCCTCGATGCTTCCTGCCTCGCCTAGATCCCTTTCATCCAGATCGTCCAGGCTGTTAACTATCTTGGCCTCTGTCGCTCTGGCCAGTCTTTCCATGTCATCGCTCTTAACTCTGCGAACTGCAGCAATTCCCTTCTTCGCAAGGTAGTGCTGTGCGATGTCGTCTATGCCCTTCTGGCAGAAGACTATGTCCGCACCGGAGTCGACTATCTTCTCTACCATCTTCTTCAACATCTTCTCTTCCTGATCCAAAAAGCTCTCTAGTTGATCAGGCGAAGATATCTGTATCTCTGCGTTCGTCTCCGTTTCATCTACCTCGAGGGCCGTGTTGACTAGCGCTATCTTCGCGTCCTTGATCTTCTTCGGCATGTCCGCGTGGACCATCTCCTTGTCTATGATGATGCCCTCTATCAGCTTTGAACTACTGATTCCGTCACCTTCGTTCTTTTCGATCTTTACATCGTCCTTGTCGATGTTTACCTCTCCTTCACTCTTGTCCATGATCGATTCAATCGCCTTTACTGCAAGCTCAGCGTACTTCCTGTAAGCCTTTTCGGCAGACTTGCCGGTTATCGCAGTCATCGCTATCTTCTTCAAGAGATCCCTGTTCTTTTCGAAGTCAACCTCTTCGCCGATGTCCTCCAGATGCTCCAGAGCCTTCTCGGCAGCCAGGTTGAAACCACGTGTAATCACAGTCGGATGGATGTCCTGATCCAGAAGGTCTTCGGCCTTCTTCAACAGTTCAGAACCAATCACAACTGCCGTAGTGGTACCGTCGCCGACCTGCTCTTCCTGAGTTTTCGCTACTTCGACCATCATCTTGGCAGCAGGGTGTTCGATCTCCATCTCGTCGAGGATCGTAACCCCGTCGTTGGTTACTACGATATCGCCCACCGAGTCTACGAGCATCTTGTCCATTCCCTTCGGACCGAGCGTAGTTCGTACTGTGTCTCCAACTGCTTTCCCTGCAGCAATGTTGTTCTTCTGTGCTCCTTTACCACTTTGCCTTTCTGTGTCCTCTCCTAGAATGAAGATGGGCTGACCCATACCTTGTGTTCCTGGTGAAATAGTTATCACCTCCTAAGTTTTTTTGTTTAAATGGATTTCGGTGTTAAAATTGTGGTGTTACCCCAGGGCAAATATACCTCCATGCACATATTTAAAGGTTATGGACTCCTCACCATGCCCAAGTTATCCCTTTACTTCCTTTAATTTGCCCCTCCAGTCTTCTTGTGTAAGTCTTTCATCGTCGTGAAGCACCTCACCTGTAATTAGCTTGTAAAGCACGTAAGGCGCTGCGCACTCTTCGCATCTTGTCCCGCCGCCGAAGTCGCAACCATCCTTTTTGCCCCAAAGCTCCAAGCAGAATTCCAGCTCGTCCTTTGCATTTTCCATTGCCCACACCAAACAAATTTAACTTGGCTTTCAAACCTATAAATGTATGTTCAGACTCGGAGCACACGTATCCATAAGCGGAGGCTTACACAGGGCCGTGGAGAGGGAAGAAGAAACGGGCGGAAACTGCGGACAGATCTTCGTAGGATCGCCCCGTGGCTGGAAGGTGAAACAACCGGACGAGGAAGATGCGAAGAGATTCAGAGAACTCGCGGAAAAGAAGGACATAAAACCCTGGATAGTCCACAGCACCTACCTCATAAACCTGGCCACGCCCAAGGAAGAGCTCGGGAATAAGTCCCTGGAAACGATGCAGGCAGAGATCGACGCGACTTCAAAGCTAGGGATACCATACTACGTTTTTCATCCCGGAGCACACACAGGAGCAGGAGTAGAGAGAGGTATTGAAAACGTCGCAGAGAGGCTTTCGAAGCTGGAGATCCATGATGATGTAAAGGTCCTACTGGAAAACACCGCAGGAAAGGGTACTACCCTGGGCCAAACTTTCGGAGAACTCTCCAGGATGATAGACATCTCGGACTGCGGCTACGAAAAGCTGGGCGTCTGTCTCGATACCTGTCACATGTACTCCGGTGGATATGATTTCTCGACAGAAGGAAAACTGGAAGAACTGCTGGATAAGCTGGAAAAGAACGTAGGTTTAAAAAACGTACACTTTCTCCACCTGAACGACTCCAAGTATAGCTTTGCATCGGAAAAAGACGAGCACGAACACATAGGAGAAGGAAAAATAGGCGAAAGAGGCTTCCGTCTGTTCGTGAACCACAAAAAACTAAGAGACAAGCCCATGGTACTCGAAACTCCTGTAGACGAAAGGGGCTTCGCCTGGAACATAAGTAAAGTTAAGGAGATAAGAAACTAGCAAGTGCAGACTGATCTCCAATTATACAAACCTGTACCAGGATACAAAGACGTACAGTCCAGCTCCTCCTCGTCAACAGTTACCGTGAAATCCTCGGGGAAATCTCTTGTTTCACAGCCACCTGCATCCACAAAAAGATCACAGCAAAGGTCCACTCCACTCGTTCTGTAGCTTTGAATCTGTATATGGGCCACAATACCTAGTGAAGCAAGAAAAACGAGAAGAGCCGTTATATATGTGAGTTTGTGGAACATCCTGGAAATCATTACCAGTATTGCTCCGGACGGAATCATTATGAAGGCGGCCGCAAACGTTATATGGAGATACTCTATAGGTACGCTTAAAGCAGGATGCGGACGAAATGATAAAGTCATCAAGAGAAGACCCAGGAAAAAGAGGATCACGCCTCCTTTGTACATCCTTCTCTTGTTCTCTTCAGTGAGTATTTTCTGAAGCTTAAGATGACCCAACCTCATAGAGAAGAAAACGTTTTTCAGGCTTTATTAATCTTTTACCAGACGGACTCCTTTTTCTCCTCGATGAGTTTCACAAGCTCCCCTGAACTGTCTATGTCCTCGAGCTCCTCTATATTGATCGGAGGTACTATGTCTATATTCTCATCACCAGTCGTTATGATAAACGCCTCTGCTTCGCTTATCCTGGAAAAGTTTGCCAATGAATCAAGCTCTTTTTTATCCTCTTCTCTTTTTACAACTCTTGAAAGTACGGTCCTATCGCTTTTTGCAAGAAGCTTCGAGGGCGCCCTCTGAACAGATCCTGTACGGAAGCCCATATCCACTAGCCTTCTACAGATCTTATTTCCTCTTCTTCTATCCTCTACCTCGGGTTCTATATCAAAAGGATTTATGCCTTTCCTTATATCTTCATCCAAGAGCTCTTCAAAGGCTTTGACTATGTCAAAGAGGGCTCTTTTCTTCCCAGACTCGTGTTCGGATACACTCTTCTGTGAAATCCCCAGCTCCTCGGCAAGCTCGCTCTGCGTCATGTCATTCATCTTCCTGTACCTTCGAAGCTCCGAAGGATCGAGTTCTCCGAAGGTGCCGCCTCTGGTCCTGAACTTTTCGGGATAGTCTCCATCGATCACAGAGGTAAAGGTATCGGGTGTCATGACCGGAACCCCGAAGCGTTCGTAAACTACGGATTCTTTGAGCCTTTCCCTCCTGGTCCTCTCACCTAAGAGGAAACAACTCGAATCGAGAAAACTTGACAGTAACTTTAGGTCTCTTGCCTGTCCCCTCTGAAAAGAACCAACATTAGTCAAGATCTTGAGTAAGAAGAGTCTGTCCCTTTTGGCAGCGATGTCAAAACAGCCTCTTGTATACTCGAAAATATCAAAGCCTCCGGAAATTAAAAACTCTCGTATCTCGTTTAAAGTTTCAGTTCTCATTTCAGGCCCCGTACGCACCTTCAGATGACAGATGCGTTTCAAAATCTTTTTAACTCCGCAAAGATAAAAAGCTTTAACTATTAGGTAACAATCTATCCACAGGGACCGTGGCTTAGCTTGGTTAGGCCCGGAGAAGGGGACCAAAGCGCCGGTCTTATAAGGCCACCGCGCGGAAATGTAACCTGTGCGCGGCATGAAAGCCGGAGATCTCGGGTTCGAATCCCGGCGGTCCCATCCCCTTTCTATAAATTTAAATAGAACGAACAGCAATGATTAAACATGCTCACCCCTGTTACAGATACCTTCATAATTGCTTCCCTCGCCGGGGGCGGTGTGCTGGGTTTTTTCCTAGGTTACCTGATCCCTTGGTATAGACACTACTGGACGAACAGACACGAGCTAAGGACCCATATGGGTAGATAAAAAATAAGAAGGTGAAAATATCTTGGATGAGATCTTTGGAGAATTTATCGGTATCCTTCCGTCGGGTCTGGAAACCATTTTTGCCGACCCATTAATTGGATCTACTTCTGCCTTTTTCGCAGCCTTTATACCCATGTTTATAATGGGCTATGTAATAAGCTGGTACAGAAATTACTGGAGAAGGAGATCACAGTTAAAAACGCTGAGAAGATGGCGTGTCCATTGAGATATCATCCGCCGAATGATTTGCCCGCGTTCATGCTCTTTCTCTCCTTTTGTGTAACCTCGCCGCTAGCCGAATTCAAAGCAATTGAAACTATCGAAAGACTTTTCCCTACAAATACAGCATTCCACTCCTGCTCACCGTCCCTCTTCCTCAGGGTAAAGAGTACTTTATCATAAGATATGGAAAACTCTTCGTCAAGCAGCTTCTTTGCCTTTTCCAGGGCCTTTTCTGCCCCAAACTCCACCTCTTCTATCACCACTTCCCCTGTATCCTCGCGCAAGGGAGCATCAGTTACACCCAGTTCAGGACCTGATTCAGTAACTTCTACCGCGGTTATTTCCTCGTCCTCCTTTGAGTAAAATGCGAGGTTCCAGTTTTCCGGCTTTTTGTCCTTCTCTGCAATGAAGTACGCCGAACAGAGGAACCCTCCAGAAGAAATTATGTCTCTGATACTATCAAGTTCCTTTGCTTTCTCTACGGCCTCCGCAAGTTTCATAAACATAAATTAATAGTTGATGTTATATAAGTGAAAGGGAGGGCCTGTAGTCTAGTGGCTAAGAATCTTTTCATGGACAAAAGATTCATCAAAACCGTGGAAGGATTGTCCGCAAATGACGCCACCTTCACGGAAGCTTTTAGAAAAAGCTTCACCAAAACTCTAGCCTTTGAAAAAGGTGGAGATCGCAGGTTCAAATCCTGCCGGGCCCATCATCTTTTACACAATGTTATCAAACTGACAGAACCCCGAAACTTATTTTTTTATATATAGCTACAAAAGGTTTGACAGGTGATAAAATTCCAAAACTTTCGCACAGAGATAAGAAGGAATCGACCTGGAAATGGTTAATAATAGCGGCGATACCCGTAGTTAACCTGTACTACCTCTGGAAAATTGCAGAGATGGTATCAGGACATAAAACAGAGATATCCGGTGAGTACGTGGCCTTAGAACACAGGAAAGAAAAGGAATCCACTGGAAAATGGTTTGCAATTCTGTTGCTACCTGCCATAATCATGGTCGTTGGTGGTTTAACAGTCCTAGCAGGTGGTCTATCCGGAACGGCAGCAGGTATTGCCGGCGGTTTGTTCGGTATCTTCATCTCATTTATCGTTGCTCCTTTGGCAGCACTCTACCTTCTCTACAAGGTCTCCGTACCAGTATCGGGACATGAGAAAAAGTACGACGGAAAGGAAAGAATGGATCACATGGGCAAGAAGGAGTCGACTGTTAAATGGATGATGTTCGGCCTGACAGGAGCCCTGACCATCTACTTCCTATGGAGATCCTCACAGATGATTTCAGGACATGAAGTAGTTTAGAAATGAAACCGACACGGGACAAAAACCAGAAGCTTTTTATTTCTTGTTTTCTCTGTAACAGTGAGGGCCCGTAGTCTAGTGGAAATACGGAAACCGAGTTTTTGATTTCGGTGGTACCGAAAAGACGCCACCTTGGCAAGGAACTTCCGCAAGGATTCCATAAGAGATCCAAAATGGTGGAGACCGTGGGTTCAAATCCCACCGGGTCCATTATCTTATTCTATACCTCAAAAAGGCAGCTATACCCCCCATTCTACCCAATTTCTCACCTGACTCGTGCCTCTCTGAAACTATCATTATGTCTGCCCCTTTGTCCTCTGCCTCGTTCACCAGATCCTTGAGTTCCTTGATCTTCCTCTCAGACACAAGAACCTTCTCGACAGCTCCCATCTCAACAGCCTCCTCCACGTTCTCCTTTCCGTACGCAACCTTTCCCGAATCCTTGGAAAGCTCCTCGAACAGTCTCTCAACCTCGCCACTCTCCTCGGACAATCTCGAGTCCTCCACGACCTTCTCTATTATTCCCCTCTTGATCACTTCCTCGATCCCCGTGGTATCAGCTTGGCTTGTACTGGCCTTGACGCATTTGTCTGACAGACCTTTCTGATCCAGCATTTCACATAACTTGTCCTTCACAAAGCCAGGACCTCCAACCACTATCTTATCGAATTTTTCGGCCTTTCTGGATAGAACCGACAAAACCTCGCCCAAGTATTCGTCTCCCTCCACAGAATCATACTGTTTCCCGGACCCTCCGGACATTATTGTTGAAATTATCTCTGTGCTGTTGCTCACCCTTGCTATGGTTGCCCTTTCCCTGTCAAGTACACAGACAAGAACCTCAGGCGGCTTTCTGTAGGCCTTTTTTATAGTCTTTATCTGCCAGTCCTTCCACCCGTCCTTTTTTATAGAAGTGATGACCTTACCGGGCTCCGCCACGATGGTGTGGTAACTGTCCATTTCCACGTCCTCGGGTCCATCCACTATAGGCCCGGTTAGCCGCAGGTTACCGGTGTGCTCGTGGAACTTTATCTTGTCCAGCTTCACTGTCAGATAGACCGGTCTCTTCTCGCCCTTTTCCTGTCCGTCCCTCCTATCTATCATCTTCCTTCTGAGGGTCTCTGCACTGACAAGATCACCCTCCTCCAGTACGTTCTCCAGCTCCCACACATCATTGGGATTCTCTACCTTTAGCTTCAGCATACCATCTTTTTTGTCGCTATCGAGTATTTTCATCGTACCACCATACAATAAATATTTTAATGTTCGGGTTAGATTAATATAAGTGGTAGCATGGATTTCGCAAGGGTTTTGGTAGTTGCCATCGTTCTTTTCGGAGTTTTACTCCTGATATTCGGCGATGCTGAAATAGAACGAGACCCGATAAGAGATCCCGACAGGTACGAGTTCCGACCAATAGACGAGAAAGTAGATGCTTTCTTTGTAGGAAGTGTAATGGATACGGACTACAGACACATAAGCCTCACAGATATGCCCTTCGAGCTTTCCTTCGACGAAAGAATCAGACTCATAGCAAAACTCGATGAGGCAAACGTCAAAAGGGGAATACTTAGCAACGAACCCCACTACCTGGAGTTCGACCTTACCCAAGACGAGATCGAAAGAACGAAATCAATGAATATAGAGTTCGATGTAGAGGAAACCAACCACCTAAACGAAATATACATGACCTTCAACGAGGAGGAGTTCTACTCCGGATATCCAGAGGAGGGAAGTTCACACACTATAAACCTGGATCTGGAACTTCTCCAGGAAAACAATATGCTTGAAGTAGCAGCTGCTTCCTCCTGGTGGAGGTTCTGGGCACCGACCGTGTACGTCCTGAGAGATCTCAATGTAAACATAGAAATCCTGGAGGAAGAGGAGGAGAGGTTTACCTTCGAACTCGACAGAGAACAGGCCCGAAACTTCAGGATGGGAAGGTTGGTTCTGAGACCAGACAGGTTCGTACCAGATGAACCACTTTACATCGAGGTCAACGGTGTGGAAATATACAACCAGAGGACAGAAAAACCAGGCAGGAGATCTATGTGGGTAGATTTTGAATATGTAGACGTACACGAAGGAGAAAACGAAGTCAGGATGTTCACAGAGGAGGGAGGGCTCTACAGCTTCGATTCGGCGAGCATGGTACTTTTCTGGGATGCTCCTGAGATGAAAAAACCTGTGAGATACCTGGACGTCAGCCGAACAAACTACAGGAGGCTTCCAGGAGAGATAACCTTCCGCGTCGATGAGGTAGAGGGATATCCAGAATATCTAACACT
>JAKOPB010000022.1 GCA_022257805.1 Nanobdellati archaeon | reverse complement strand
TCCGGGTTATGAGCCCGACGAGCAGTCAGGTAAGCATGGCCTTGTAAATTGAAACCACGTCAAATCTCCAGGCTGCTCTACCCCGCTGTACCTATTTTTGACGAAAGCTAATTTAAATCTTGCGGTTGTGTCGGACAACTATCCAGGAACTTTCAGCTTTATAAGTTTGGAGCCGGAACTTCTCTTCATGGCGAAGCTTGTTCTAGGTACGGATGAGGCGGGACGCGGAGCCGTCGTAGGTCCTCTTTGCATAGCTGCTGTTGTTGTTGAGGAGAACAAGGAAAATGAGCTGGATAAAATGGGCGTCGACGACTCGAAAAAGCTGAGCAGAGAGAGGCGAGAGGAGCTGGAGAAAAAGATAAAGGAACTGGTGGAGGATTTTGCCGTGGTGAAAATATCTGCGGAGACCATAGACGAGGAGATGAAACGGAAAAGCCTGAACCTAATAGAGGCCGAGAGGATGGCCGAGTTCATAGAGACGTTTAGGCCGGATAGAGCAATAGTGGATGCAACAGAGGCGAAGACGGAAAACGTGAAAAGGACCCTAGAGAGCTTGATCAGCGATGATGCGAAAGAAAAGATGGAGATAGTCGCGGAGAACAAGGCCGATGAGAACTACCCTGTGGTATCTGCAGCTTCCATTCTTGCCAAGGTAACGAGGGACAATGCCGTTGTAGGGATAGAAAAAAAACTGGGCGAGGAGATAGGTAATGGCTATCCAAGTGATGAAAGGACGAAAGGTTTCCTGAGACGTTTCCTAAAAGAAAATGGAAGTTTTCCTGATGAGGTCAGAGAGAGTTGGGTTACTGTGGAGAGATTGTTAGAAGAAAGAGACCAGGGAAGTTTATCTGATTTTTGTTAGAGCAAACACCGAGGTCGAGATAAGTACGAGAATTGCAAGGGATAGATCGGTAAATGCCGGGGCCACAAACGGTCCGTAGTCGTCGGATCTTTCATCTTCTGTTATTATCGTTATACTATCAACATTTACCCATGCTTCACCGTCTTCATCCTCCTCTATCCTTCTCACTTGAATATTCACTTCTTCCTGTGAGTTTGTGAGAGGATGTATAGCTCCGAGGTTGAAGTAAGTTTCCTCTTCTGCAGGAAGGTTTATATCCCTGATCTCCGGCGGTATTTCGTTTTCCGAGTCGGCGTGGGACTCGTGACAGTCTCCATAGTCCTCACACTCAAACCACCAGTGCAGCCAAGTTTCCGTGTTGCCTTCGACCGGGCCTCTTAGTTCGATGTCGTATTCGGTGTTGCCGAAGTTCTCCATGTATATACGGCAGGTTCCTGTTTCACCTGCAGACTTGCTGATAGTTTTTTCTCCGGAACCGGTGCAGTCGGTAACCGAAACGTTCACATGTATGCTGGGTTCGACGGTAAGAATGAGGTCTCTCTCGAATTCATCCGATGTGCCGGTACCGGCAAATAAGGACAGTGAAAGTATCAGTACGGCGGCAGAAACCAGGAGTCTTTTCATTAATACCGAGTTACTTGTCCAGATTTAAATAACTTATTTAAATACAAACTATAAAAACCAGTGTAACCTAAACAGTGGGGGTAACATGGACGAAGAGAAACTATCAACATCCGTTCACTCCGTAGCAGGTGCCGTGGCTGGATACCTGTCGAACTTTACGGGTAGCCCGCTTCATGCACTCGGAGTTGCAGTAATACTTCTATTAGTGGTAGGAAACGTGATGAAGCAGGTCGTAGAAGGCGATGGCTCCAAATGGTGGATTGGCAATGGTGCAGCACCATATATTTTTATGTGGCTTGTTTTCTCTGTTTTATTCTACAATCTGTGAGGTTTTAATATGGAGAGGAAATATACTTCTGAAGTCGATGGAAGTTCTGGAGAGGTTAAGGTGCAGGGCTGGGTAAGAGACAAGAGAGATCTTGGCAGCATAATGTTCCTTGTACTGGCGGACAGGACAGGAGAGATACAGATAACCGTTAAGGAGGATGAGGTCGGCGAAGAGATAATGGATAGGGCGGAGAGTCTCAACCGCGAGTCGGTTATATCTGTTACGGGAAAGGTCGAGGAGAACGAACAGGCACCGGGAGGCAGCGAGATACACCCTGATAGTCTTGACGTGCTCTCGGAATCAGAGAAGCCTCTCCCAATGGATCCACGTGGAAAGCAGGATGCAAGCCTTTCCACCAGGCTCGACAACCGTTTCATGGATCTGAGGAACAGTAAGAGGAGGGCTATATTCGAAGTCAGGAACGCTGCCTGTTCAGGAGCCAGGGGGTGGTTTGAGGAAAACGGCTTCATGGAGGTCCATACGCCAAAGATAACCGTTTCTGGAACGGAGGGAGGCGCCGAAGTATTTCCTATAATATATTATGAAAAGGAGGCCTTTTTGGTTCAGTCTGCGCAGCTGTACAAACAACTTATGCAGGCTGCAGGTGCCGAGAAGGTATACGAGATAACACCCCAGTGGAGGGCAGAGAAGAGCAGGACCCCCAGGCACCTAACGGAGTCCTTTTCCGTCGACATGGAGATGTCTTTCATAGAGGACCAGGAGGACGTTATGGAGGTCCAGGAGAAGGTGGTCAAAGCAATGGTTGAGGAGATCAAGGACAGTGCAAGCGACGCCCTGGACGAGCTGGATATAGATCTGAAGGTGCCCGAGCTCCCTCTGAAAAGGTTGACCTACGACGAGGCGCTGGAAATCGCAGGGGAGAAGGGTGAAGAGATACAGTGGGGAGAGGATATTAACATAAAGGCCATGCGTAATATTGCTGAGAAACTGGAAGAGAAGGGGCACGACTTTTACTTCATAAAGAGATGGCCCGTTGGCGAGAGAGCCTTCTACTACAGACCTGATCCGGAGGACGGGAAGTACACACAGACCTTCGATCTGAACTACAGGTCCTGGGAGCTTTCTTCCGGAGGCCAGAGGATACATGATCTGGATCTTTTGAAGAAGAGGATAGAGGAGCAGGGGATGGATCCAAGCGAGATGAAGTTCTACCTGGATGCATTCCGGTACGGTATGCCTCCTCATGGAGGTTTTGGGATGGGGCTCGACAGGTTCGTTGCATCCATACTCGATATAGAAAATATCAAGGAAGCCGTTCTCTTCCCCAGGACACCGGATAGGCTTCAACCGTAATAAATAAATAAAAGTTTCCAGAGGTTTGTGAAATATGGTATGGAAAATAAACAGAGACAGGTGCCTTAGATGCGGGGGTTGTGTTGGTGTCTGCCCTGTACAAGCACTGCATCTGACCGAGAACGGTGTGATAATAGATGAAGAAAGGTGTGTTGAGTGCGGTAACTGTGAAAAGATCTGTCCTGTTGGAGCTATAAGTTTGGATGGTGATGAAGAATGAGAGATGTCGTTGTTGTAGGTGCTGGCCCGGCCGGTTGTTCGGTTGCAAAGGAGTTGGCAGACGATGGTCATGACGTCGTTGTATTCGAAAAAAGGCAGGAGATAGGTGCACCAAAGAGATGCGGCGAAGGCATATCGACAAGTGCTATGGACGACCTGGCTCTGGATATTCCGGAAAACTGCAGGATGCAGTCTATAAACGGTGCTCTTGTATTTTCTCCAAACGGAGATAATGTAGTTATAGACTCGGGTCAAACAGTCGGTTGGATTGTAGAGAGGAAGATGTTCGATAAATGGATGGCGGTAAGGGCTGCCGAGTCCGGTGCTGAGATTCGTGCCAAGTCGGAAGTGGTCGATCTACTTCCGGACAACAAGGGTGTGGTCGTCAATACATACGAAGGGAGGGAGGAAATCGAATCCAAAATGGTCATAGCTGCAGGTGGTGTTGAATCTATTATAGCAAGAAAGGCCGGTGTAAGAGACCAGTCTTATACAAGCCTTGTGGATTCAGGGTACCAGTACGAGATGGCAAACCTAGAACTCAAGGATAAGAATAAGCTTGAACTTTATTTTGGCGATGAAATTGCTCCCAGGGGCTACGTTTGGGTCTTTCCGAAGGGGGATAACGTTGCAAACGTTGGTATAGGTATTTCTGGTGAGATGGAAGAGACGGCTAAGTATTACTTGGATAAATTTTTGGAGAAAAGCGATCGATTTGACGATGCATCCATAGTAGAGGTTAATTCAGGTATGATTCCTGTGGGAGGCTTCCTCGGTGACATGGCCGCGGAAAACTTCCTGGTAGTAGGTGATGCAGCGAACCAGGTCAATCCTATACACGGTGGCGGCATCAGGGAAGGTATAAAGGCGGGTAAGATAGCCTCAGAGGTTGCTTCTAGATGTCTCAGTGAGGACGATACTTCAAAAGAGAATCTCAAGGAATACAACGATATGTGGTGGGATAGGAGAGGAAGAGATCTTGTTAAAGTTGAAAATCTCAGGGAAGTGCTCGAGGATCTCGATGATGATGATCTCAACTATCTTGCGAAAAAGCTGGAGGGAGAGGATCTCATGGATTTTACCAGAGGGAAGAGGCTTTCCAAGCTCGGTAAGCTCCTGATGAAGAGGCCGAAGATGATAAAGTCTGCCAGGAAACTTATCTAAATCCTAACAAGAGTAATAGGTAAGCTTTTTAAGGGCTTCCCTCCAAACAATACAACGGGGTGAAAATATGGCTGAATTACCATTAGCACCGCTTAAAAGGATTGCAAAAAACTCCGGAGCCGATAGAATTTCTGAAGAGGCTGTCGAGGAGCTCAGGGACGTTGTCGAGGACATAGCTGAGGATCTAGCCAAAGACGCGGTAACTGCTACAAAGCACGCAGGAAGAGTCACAGTGAAAAAGGAGGACGTTGATCTGGTCACGGGGTAGTGAAGTATGCCAACGAAGCAGGATCAGATAAGAAACGTCAAAGAAGGGGACTACATCGTTGTTGACGGTGAGCCTTGTATAGCGACCAAAAGAAAAACTTCTTCAGCAGGAAAGCATGGTTCTACTAAGGTCAGACTGAGAACCAAGGGAGTTATAGACGGAAAAAAGAGACAGATAGTGAAGCCTTCGGATGCAAAGGTCAAGATTCCGATAATAGACAAGAAGGTAGGTCAGGTTATTTCGGTTTCCGGAAACTCTGTCCAGCTCATGGACCTCCAATCCTATGATACTTTTGAGATGGCTATTCCTGATGACTACGAAGAAGAACTAACAGAAGGAGATGAAGTAGAGTACTGGAAGGTCATGGGAAGCAAGATTCTTAAAGGGAAAAAGTAAATTTCCCTCCAACTTTCTATTTTATTTCTACCATATCGACTTAAATTTTAAAGATTTTGTAGAAGTATTTCATCCGCTTCTTTGGAATATAGTGGCGGAGTTTCTTCGCCGGGAAGCTGATTGTACCATTTTTCCGTGAGGCTTGCAAGGGTCCATCCATCAAAGGGATGTTCTATGTAGTTTCTGTTTCCGGATAATCGGCTGGATACATCCAACCGTTCAACGACCTTTTCCAATGGCATTATGTAACCCTGCTCAGATATTATAGCCATACAAATGTCTCTTTCCATCACCTTTTCATCTTCCTCCTCGTATTCTCTTCGTATCCTTTCCTCTTCCCCCTCGTAGATATCTTTCCAGTGCTCGGAGACAGCCTCTGGACCTCTTCTTTCTATTGTTTCTCGGATATCAGATGGTATTGGGTCGTGAGGAATCAGTTCAAGATATTCCGTTTTTTCCGTTTCTGAAAGTTCGTCGAAACCTTCAAATTTATCGTGAAAGTTTGGTTTTACTTTTCTTTCAATTGTTTCTGTACATCTCACTCTGCCATGGAGGTCGGTTGTAGTACCTTTGTGACTGTCTTTTCTAGGGCATTTTTCGTACTCTCTCTTCGGGAGCTCCAGTTTTTCGTATAATTCCTCCACAGATTCTTGGTGGAACAGTTCCTCAAAGTTGTCCTCGTTTTGTTCCATCCAGTTTTCTATAAATCCCGTGAGCTCTTTTACATCCATTGGATATGCTACAGAAGTCTGGCCACCCCAACGTACCGAATCTAGAACAGCTCCGAGATACTTTCCGGTCATATTTTCGTCATTCAGCAAGAATTTTTTCTGTTCCCTAATATCACGGTCTTTCCTATCAAGGCCGGGGTCTTCTTCATCGCCCAGCACTTTTATGAGGGAATAAGGTATAGACATAAATCAGTGTTTGAAAGTAAAACTTTTATAGTTTAGATAAATCTAACCCAGAGATTAGATTTTTATTCTTCCCATTACTTCTTTTAGATATGCTCTACGTCAGAGAATCATTTTCGACAAGCTACGACCTCGAAGAAGCGGACGTATGTTTTCTAGGTGTTCCCTTTGACTCAACGGCTTTGGCCGAGGGCAATCAGCGCTTTGGCCCCGTTCTCATCCGTGAAGCTCTCAAAACAAAGATCAGCTACGTGCCGCAGAAGGGAAAGAATCCTTTCAGGGAGCTGAAGATATGTGACCTCGGCGATCTGGACTGGGTCCCTGGTTCCTACGGCATAACCTCCGAAAGGCTTAAGGACACCGTGGAGTCTATTTTTCAGACTAACGAAGATGTATTTCCTGTATTCCTGGGCGGTGAGCACCTGATAAGCCTGCCCGTAATCGAGCAACTGGAACCGAAAACGGTCGTGCAGCTGGATGCGCACCTTGACAGAGCCGATGAATACCAGGGTAACGAGTATGCCCACAACACCTGGACAAGCAAGCTCGGAGATACGGATTTTATTCGCGTAGGCTGCAGGAGCTATACCGAAGAGCAGGAGACTCAGAAGAATTACATGGACACCGAGGAAAGGAAGGCCGAGATAGAGAACGCTGAAGAGCCTGTCTACCTCACTGTGGATATGGATGTCTTCGATCCAAGGTACGCACCGCACGTCGGCTTCCCTGAGGAAAATGGTCTCTCTCCGGAGGAAGTTTTTGAGCTTATAGATATAGTATTCGAAAGGGAAGTGGTCGGGATGGACGTATGTGAGGTAGCCTCCAAGGAGCTGAACAACAGGACGGCACATCTGGCTGCAAGGACAGTTCTCCACGCTCTCACAAACTTATGCTGAGATGGTTTCATGAATCCAATTATAATCTGCAAGTCAGTCCACAAGAACAACACAAAAAAGATTGCGGAGGCTGTTGCAGAGGTTCTGGACTGTGAGGTTGTTGAACCGGAGGAGTTGGAAAGTCTGGAAGGCTACGATGTTGTGGGGTTTGCTTCCGGTATATACTACGGCGGCTTCCATGACAGTGTCGTGGATCTCGTGGAGGATCTGGAGGGTACCGGAAAAAGTGCTTTTTTACTTTCTACCAGTGGTCTAAGGCCTTTACCTTTCTTCAACAACTACGAAGAGAAGATGGAGAAAAGG
>JAKOPB010000135.1 GCA_022257805.1 Nanobdellati archaeon | reverse complement strand
GGGGAAAATTCCAGGCCTGTCTCTTCCTTTACTTCTCTACTCAACGCTTCTCTTTTGTTCTCACCGTCGTCTATCTTGCCTGCAGGCATCCCCCAGGTACCGCCCTGAGGCTTGTGATCCTGGCGCTGAAGCAGAAGCATCTCTCCGTCGTGCTCGATGAAACAGCTGACCACCTCCATCTCAGGATCGAAGTCTTCCGGTTCTTCCTCAGAGAACATAATGATAATCAAGGATTGGAGTATAAAAATTCTACGCATGGAAACTTTTAACTTTTGTCTGTCAAACTCTATCCATGCTCCCGGAAGAAACCAAGAAAGAACTGGAGGAAAGGCAGTACCGGTTCGTCGGCAACCATTCGGCGGTGCGGACCTGCAACTGGCTCAAGGAGTCGCTTCGCTGCGACGACGTCTGTTACAAGCAGAAGTTCTACGGTATCGAGAGCCACCGCTGTCTGCAGATGACGCCTGCACTACTTTGCAACCAGCGTTGTCTCCATTGCTGGCGGGACACGTCCTTCTTTTCGTCCGAGTGGGAGGGCCCGGTGGACGACCCGGAGGAGATCATAGACGGGTGTATAGAGGCGCAGCGGGAGTTGATATCCGGCTTCGGAGGCAACGAAGAAGTATCGGAGAAGAAACTGGAGGAGGCCAAAAAACCAAACCAAGCTGCGATCTCGCTGACGGGCGAGCCGATGTTCTACCCCAGGATATCCGAGCTTATAGAGGAGTTCCACGAGCGAGACTTCACGACCTTCCTTGTCACCAACGGTACTTTCCCGGAAAGGATAGAAAAACTGGAGGAGCTTCCTACGAACCTCTACGTGTCCCTTGAAGCGCCGAACAGGGAGCTATACAGAGAACACTGCCATCCGGTTGAGGAGGACAGTTGGGGGAAACTGCAGAAAACTTTGGAACTGGTGGGAGATTTAGGCACTACATCCGTCCTCAGGATAACCTGCATGGAAGGTGTGAACATGGATCTACCAGACGAGTTTGCAGAGCTAGCAGACAAGGCAGGCTTCGATTACGTGGAGGCGAAGGCCTACATGCACATAGGCTACTCGCAGAAGAGGCTTCCAAGGAAAACTATGCCAAGCCACGAAGACGTGAGGAAGTTCGCCGGGGAGATTGCAGAAAACTCGAACTACAACGTCAAAGACGAGCAGGAGAGGTCGAG
>JAKOPB010000062.1 GCA_022257805.1 Nanobdellati archaeon | reverse complement strand
AATTATTATTCCCATGCGCGCCGGAACACCGTTGCTGGCCTGCTCAAAATAACGGGCCTGTGGTAGCTTGTCTACCTCAGGTTTTATCTCTCCCACCCTTGGAAGAGGATGCATGAGTATGCTGTCATCCTTCATCTTCTTCACCCTTTCTCTGTCCAGTATGAACGCATCCTTAACCCTTTCATACTCCTGTTTGTCCGGAAACCTCTCCTTCTGAATCCTCGTTGCGTAAAGCACATCCAGATCGTCTATCTTCATTTTGTTTGTTTCGTCCTCTATACCCACTTCCTCGACGATACTTCTTGGCATCCTTGTTTCCTCCGGAGATATCAACCTTATATCTACGTCGTAGTGATCCAGCGCCTCGGCCAAGGAGTGAACAGTTCTTCCGTACTTCAGATCTCCCAGCATCCCTATCTTCAGTTCGTCTATCTTTCCGAACTCCTTTCTTATGGTGTAGAGATCCAGTAAAGTCTGCGTCGGATGTTGGTTTGCGCCGTCTCCGCCGTTAATAACAGGGACGTCCGTTCTCTCCGCCAACATCCTGGCGGTCCCTTCGTACGGACTCCGGACAACACAGACATCAGAATAACCTGCCACGACCTTTCCTGTATCCGTTATATTTTCTCCCTTCTCTATTGAGCTGACCTCCTCCGCCAGGTTTATCGTGTCTCCTCCTAACCTCTGGATTGCAGTCTCGAAAGAAAGCCTGGTCCTGGTCGAGGGCTCCAAAAATACTGTGGAGAGAACGTATCCAGGAAGAATATCGGCTGCCCGTCTCTCCGTTAGTTCCTCGACTTCAGATGCTGTTGAGAGAAAGGATTCTATATCAGAACGGTCCAGGTCGTTTATAGATATCAGGTTTTTCTTCACACACGACCCTAGATAAGTTGGTTTCCGATTTATTTAAACTTTTAATATCCTCGATACAAAAGAGATAAACCATGATGCCGAATCTAGATCCCTCGAAGATCCAGCAGATGATGAAGAAGATGGGAATGGATACAGAGGAGATAGACGCCGTGGAAGTGGAGATAAAAACCAAGGAAGGAAAGCTTCTGGTCAAAAACCCGTCTGTCATGAAGATCAATATGAAAGGCAAGGAGATGCTCCAGGTTGAAGGTGAGTTTGTGGAGACGGAGAAAAAAGAGAAGAAGGAAAAGAAGAAGGTTGAGTTCACAGACGAGGACGTGGAGACCGTCGTAGAGAAGACGGGTGCCTCCGAGGAAGAGGCAAGGAAGGCTCTGGAAGAGGAAGGAGACCTTGCAATGGCCGTTATGAAGCTGAAGGGTTAACGCCCATAACCACTTTTTTATTTCTCTCCGTTAATCCTTAAACTGTATGATCTCAGTTATACTTCCTACCTACAACGAGAAGGATAATATAGAGGAGGTTGTCGAAGGGATCTACGACACCCTCAAGGAAGACAAGGAGGTCTTTGTTGTCGATGATGATTCTCCAGACGAAACCTGGAAGGTTGCCCAGGACCTCTCTGGTCGTTATAAAAACCTCTTCGTGATAAGAAGAAAGAAGAACAGGGGTCTTGCGAAGTCCGTTGTTCGTGGTTTTGAGGAATCGGACGGTGAAAAAATAGTTGTGATGGATGCGGACCTGCAGCACCCACCTGAAAAACTAACGGAGATCGTTGAAGCTTTGGAGGGTAATGACATAGTCGTCGGGTCGCGGAAGGTCGAGGGCGGCGAGGTGGAGAACTGGCCCTGGTACAGGAAGCTAGTTTCCGTGGGTGCCGAGGCCCTGGCGCGTCTGTTCCTCAGTGACGTTAAGGACGTGAAGGATATATTGTCCGGATTTTTCGGTGTGAACAGAGAGGTGATTGAGAACGTAAAATTCAACCCACTGGGCTACAAGATACTCCTTGAGGTCCTTGTGAAGGGTGATTACTCAACCGTGAAAGAGGTTCCATATACGTTTAAGGACCGTGAAACAGGTTCAAGCTCCCTGGGTTTCAGACAGTACTGCACATACACCCGCCACGTTTTCAGACTTTTCCTGCACAAACTATCTGTTTAGAAGCTCCAGGTAAAGTACCGAGAACAGTCCTATTCCACCCGCAGCCAGGAGAGGTATGTTTGCAACTACGCCCGGACCTATATCCATTCTTCTAACAGGGAGACGAAGTGCGCCCAGCATGAGACCTATAAGGAAGGACAGTGTTGCGGCTTTATCCCACTTGAGGAGCCTGTCTATGACTCCGGGGAATGTGAAAAGGGCCGTGAACATCCCACCGAGTACAACTGTAATATCGATCCAGTAGATCCAGAACTGGCTCAGCGCATTGAGCATGTACTCGTACTGTCCGAGGAGAAGCATCACGAAAGAGCCCGATATCCCAGGTAATAACATGGCGCACACGGACAGAAAACCTGCAACGAAAAGCAATGGCAGGGCGTGGTAGGTCCCCAGTGGTTCCATACCTGAAAATAAGAAAGCAAGGATGAAGCCGACCGAGGCCAGTAAGACGGTCTTCTCGTCGACCCTCGTCGTCTTCCAGTACGTCGAAACGGCGGCAGCTGCTATCAGACCAAAGAAGAATGCAAATATGATGCTTTCATAGTTTTTCAGTATAGTCGGAATTACCAGTGCCATGGAAAAGAACGATAGCACCATCCCGAGGCCCAAGGTAACCAGAAAACCCACTTCCGTTTTTTCTTCTGTGAACGGGCTTAGCGAGTGCACGGCCTCTATAAATCTCTCATATATATTGGTCACTATTGCCATGGCTCCCGCCGAGACGCCGGGAACTATCTGCGCAAGTCCCATTACAACTCCCTTTAGGAAGAGCAC
Source organism: Nanobdellati archaeon (assembly GCA_022257805.1). Taxonomy (GTDB): domain Archaea; phylum Aenigmatarchaeota; class Aenigmatarchaeia; order PWEA01; family PWEA01; genus PWEA01. The sequence continues at coordinate 535 of JAKOPB010000062.1, read as the reverse complement.
TAGTTTCTCCTTCAGAGCCATGCTTAAACAATCCTCCTGTATAAATAAATTATTTGAAAATAAAACAAGACTTTGGTGGGGATGAAGTATGACCTACAGTCTGCCCTATATATACGTGCGCGGAAGGGTCGCAGGAGGTCTTGGAAGGAGTGCAAGGTATCTCTCAAAGAACGGCTACCGAGACCAGTTCAGAAACAAGCTCAGGATAGATCCACGCCTGGGGACCCTTAACCTTAAGCTGGACGACGAAAACAGGAAAAAACACAGGGACATAAACTGGCACGAGGGTCTGTGGATCGAGGGCTTTGAAGAGAACGGGGAAATGCACGGCGCGACCGAGGCCTATCCTGCGAAAACAAGGAATGTGGAGTGTGCCGTGGTGATTCCCGAGGAAAGGCGCAGCTATCGTATAATGGAGCTGATCGCCAACTCTCACCTGAGGAAAAGACTGGACCTAGAGGACGGTGATATCTTGGACGTGAAGGTCTTCATAAAACCAGAGAAGTCCTGGCTCTGAGATGTAGTGCCTAAGATT
>JAKOPB010000097.1 GCA_022257805.1 Nanobdellati archaeon | reverse complement strand
GATGCTTCTGCTTCAGCGCCAGGATCACAAGCCTCAGGGCGGTACCTGGGGGATGCCTGCAGGCAAGATAGACGACGGTGAGAACAAAAGAGAAGCGTTGAGTAGAGAAGTAAAGGAAGAGACAGGCCTGGAATTTTCCCCGGAGAGTTTCGACCATTTTGAAACGGTTTACGTGAGGTATCCCTCCTACGATTTTGTATACCATATGTTCTACGTGTCCATAGACGAGAGGCAGAACGTCAGGGTGAATCCAGAGGAGCACAAGGGATTCGGCTGGTTCGAGCCCCAAGAGGCTATGAACCTGAGATCGATACGCGGACTGGATAAATGTGTAGAGATGTTCTACGACCTCTAGACCGAACTGAAGAAGATATAAAAGTTTTCGGGCTAAAGTATTTCATGGTTGATATGTCTCCTGAATACCACGTGATCGCGTATGACAGCGGAAGGTCACCTTTTCTCAACTTCCTTTTTGGAAGAAATAAAAGCCGAGTTACAAAGATGTACGAGGAAACACTGGATGTTTTACAGGAAGCCGGTTTCATTGACAAGGAAAAAGACGTTGATAGGTTCGACGAGGACGAACTGCTCGAAGAGGTCAGTGGTAAGTGGAACCTCAGAGGTAAGTTTTCCAGGAAGAAGGACGACGGGCTAGTCGACGGCGCCTTTTACTCAAGAGACGACAACATGGAAAAGATTCTAGATATGATCGTCCAAGGCTATGAACTAGAAGGGATAGATTTAGATGGTCTAGAGGAGAAACTCGAGAGGAAATATGAGGCGGTTGAGGGTGATCTGAGTAATTTTTACTCTTTGGGCGTTTCAGAGGCTATGGGAGCGAATGAGGAAAGACTGAGGAGTGTTCTCTAGCCGTACTTTCCGGATTTCATCCCGATATACGTCCTGTTCCTTGCAGTTTAACCTGAAATCATCCGTTGATGGAAGTATTTCTAAGGATAAGTCGGAGTTTCATGTACATCATATGTCGAGGTATATGTTTATAAATTAACGAATATATCTATCCCATCAGCATGTACTCGGACACCCCCGGAGAGAAGCTGGTAGTTAAGATCGACGTCGACGGTGTAATCACAGATATAGAGAAGACATTCAAGAACTGCATAGATGGAGACATAGGAGACTATATAACTGAGAAGGGATACGATCTCGACGTGGATCCGGAAAGTGGGTATAGGTTTGCAGGAGATGTGTGCGAAACAACAGGGAAGGCATACAGAGACGATAGGGATCTCCTGGTCCCCAGGGAAGACGATATTTCTTACAGTTTGAAGGGTATAAAGGATGCATTAAAAACGAAGACAGGAAAGGAGGTCCGGGTCGTTATATCGACCTCCAGGGAAGGCATAGACGAGGATGACCTGAAGAAATCTCTGGAGAGCATGGGTATCGATGACGGTGACTACGATGAAGTCAGGATAGAGGACGAGAAGTGGGAGGACTGTGATATACTGATAGAGGACAATCCACATCAGATAGAGGCTTTCCTGGTGGCAGGCGACGGACAAATAGCCTACCATATAAAAAACGAATCCAGCAGGATGGTCTACGGTGACAGGAAAGAAATATACGAAACCGGTATGTGCGAGAAGGTTGACGACTTTTCGGATGTAATCGACAGTATAGCGGGAAGCGAAGTCAAAGAGTATCTCGCCGAGGATATATCTGCGACTGCCTAGTTTCAGGGTTTGTTGAGCGACGACTGCATGTCCCACAGTTCCTTGTAAAGTCCGTCTTTCTCCAGCAGCTCTTCGTGCGTACCCTGCTCTACCACCTTTCCATCCTCGAGGCATACTATCCTATCCGCCATCCGTGCAGTGCTCAAATCGTGTGCGATCATTATCGTAGTCCTGTCCTTTATCAACTCCTCTATCGCCTTCTGTATCTTAACCTCCGTTATCGTGTCCACATCACTTGTTGCTTCATCCAGTATCAGTATCTCCGGGTCGTTGAGTATGGTCCTGGCTATCGAGATCCTCTGCTTCTGCCCGCCACTGAGCTTGACCCCGTCCTCTCCTACCTCTGTCTCGTAACCATCTTAGAAGTTCTCTATGAAGTCGTGGGCCGCTGCTTTACTTGCCGCTTCCTTTACCTCTTCATCTGTTGCTTCCGGATCCCCGTAACATATGTTGGTCATTATATCGTCGTCGAAG
>JAKOPB010000086.1 GCA_022257805.1 Nanobdellati archaeon | reverse complement strand
GGTTTCGTGTGAAACCTTAAAAAAATTTCGGTGTTAGAAAACATATTTCAAAAAATATAGAAAGGAGGTTGAAAAGAAAATGGATTCCGTAATTCAAAACGCGTTCGAGAGAAACTTTGAAAATTCTGAAGAAAAATCTGAGGATTCTACACAAAATCTGCCGAGGGGTGCAGAGCGTGTGGACCACAAAAAGGTGGAGGATGAGTTTGATATCGATATCAATCAGGCTCAGATAAAGGTGGTAGGTGTAGGTGGTGCAGGGAACAATACTATCACAACACTTACTGACATGGGAATAGATGGTGCCGAAACTTTGGCCCTGAACACAGATGCTTCCCATCTTGGTGCCTCAAAAGCTGATAAAAAGATGTTGATAGGCAGAGAGACTACTCAAGGTCTCGGGGCCGGCGGCAAGCCCGAAGTCGGTAAGAAGTCGGCAGAGGAGTCACAGAGAGAAATCCGCGAAGAACTGAAAGATTCGGATATGGTCTTTATAACATGTGGCTTGGGTGGAGGAACCGGTACCGGAGCTTCACCGGTTGTAGCAGAGATGGCCAAGAACGAAGATGCCATAGTACTAGCTGCAGTTACGATGCCCTTCAAGATGGAGGGAACGAGGATAGTGAAGGCAGAGGAAGGTCTCAAAAAGCTAAGACAGGTGACAGATACAGTTATAGCCATAGAGAATCAGAAGCTTCTGAACTATGCAGGTGATCTTCCAGTAAAGCAGGCCTTTGCCGTGGCTGATGAGCTCATATCCACGATGATAAAGGGTATAAGCGAAACTATAACCCAGCCTTCGCTCGTGAACCTGGACTACGCCGATGTTAAAACCATAATGAGAGACGGCGGAGTGGCTTCTATAGGAATTGGAGAAGCCGATTCCAGCAGCAGAGCCGAAGAGGCAACGGAGAAGGCGATGAACCATCCGCTATTGGACATGGAGTACGAGGGTGCCGATGGAGCAATAATCCAGGTGATCGGAGGAGAGGATCTGAAGCTGGATGAAATAAACGAGATAGGCGAAGCAATATCAAAACAGTTAGATCCACAGGCACAGGTAATCTGGGGCGCAAGAGTTGTACCGGGTTACGATGGAAGTATGCAAGTGATAGCTATAATCACCGGAGTCAAATCGCCCTATATACTCGGTCCAAGAAAAAAGGACGAGACCTCGTCTAAAAACCCAGAAAGTCAAAAAAACGGAGGAGTAACTGACGAATTGGGAATACGGATGCTCAATAGATGAGCACTTTCTAACACCCCCACTTAATTCACCTCCACACCCCCACACACCCCACAACCGGGAGGGCGGACGGAAATCCGCCCTTCCAAATCCTTCTAATTCTGTGATAAAATGACCCGGTGGTTACTGAACAAGATCAAAAAATACGAAAGGGAAGTCTTGTTGATATCAGGAATGTTTTTTCTGGTAATGGCTGTATTTGCGTAGAACTATTCTTTTTCCAGGGATCTTAAGAATTTTTTAGTTTCGCGTCTAGCTTCCTTCATATATTTCCTCAAACCCTTCCAGTCTCTGAGATCTTTTTCCCTGTAACCGTCGACGTGCGTAAAGGAGTTGACTCTACGTCTTGGCGGGGCCTCTGGTAAATCTTCCGGATATCCTATAGGTATCATGGCGACAGGTATTATGTCGTCCTCGCCGGTACATTTCAGAGCTACTTTGGCCTGATCCTCGTCAAAAGCACCAACCCAGCATGCACCCAGGCCAAGTTCTGTGGCCCGGAGTAAGATGTTTTGTATTGCTGCACCCGTTGCCTGTATTCCGTACAGTTCCGTACCCCTGTCACCGTACTTGCCTTTGGCTATCTCCTTGTTTAGACATACAACAAGGATTATGGGTGCTTCCTCCATCCAGTATTGTTCCAGTGCTATCTCAGCCAGTTCTTCCTGTTTTTCTTTATCCCTTACGACTATTATCTCCCATGGTTGTTTGTTTCCAGCTGAAGGAGCCCATCTGGCGGCTTTAAGGAGTTCACCTACCTCTTCTTTCTTTAACTCCTTGTCTTTGAACTTTCTGATACTTCTTCTTCGTAAAATCGCCTCAAGAACATCCATCTTACCATTTAAAAAATTCATCCTAAGCTATATAAACTTTTACGGAAAAGGTGCCATTTCGTCTTTGATTTGTGTTTTTGTTCCGTATCTAATCTGCTTCCCCGCCCCCTGTCTCATCCTTATAATTGAACTTGTGTGAGAGAAAAAACTCGATGGAATCTATGGACTTACTGACAAGGAGTTTTTGTCCATATAGTGTAGCTAAACTATCTTTTCCCGGAGGTTCATCAAACCCTTCGTAAATTTCCCTGTACTTTTTCAGATCTTCTTCAAGTTCATCGATATACTTACCAAGACGTTCGTATTTTTCTCCACCGTCCGAGTTTATGTCCTCAAGCAGTGATTTGGCCCCGTCGATTTTATCCATTGCTTTCTCTATCCCTTTGCCCAGATCTTCGTTTTCTCCGTCGAGGGTTTTCCTTACTTCTTCTAATGCCCCTTCAACCTCTTTGTTCAGAGCCTCATATTCT
>JAKOPB010000128.1 GCA_022257805.1 Nanobdellati archaeon | reverse complement strand
TTTTCGGACCAAGCAACTCCTTCAATCTCTTTGTGGGCGCATCCCTGAGATCCGAAAGGCTCTTGAATCCTGCCTTCCAGAGCTTCCGTGCCCTGACCCTACCTATACCCTTTAATTTGACAAGGGGAACCAACTCCTCCCCTATACCATATCTCAACCTCGTCCTCAGTTTTCGTACTGGTTCGAGCTTTTCTTTCTTATTAAGAAGCCTTCCAAGTTCCTGCATCGAGTACAGCAACCAGTCAGCCAGTTCCTGTCTGCTCCTTAAACCACCGGGCGTTTCCCCATACTCCTCCATAAGCTTGTCCTCGCCCTTTTCTTTTATCCAGTCCTGTAACATGAGGGCAGTTTTAACAGCGGATAGGAATCTCTCGTACCCAAGGTCCCAGGGAGATGGAACAGGCTTTAATAGTTCGTTCTCGCGCTTTGCAAGCTCTTCTTGTATCTTATCGAATTCACTGTCCTTCATCCTAAGCGTCCTCATCTCCGATGTATTAGAGAGCAGTGTCAGAAGCCCGAATGCTGTGTACCTTCTCTCACTCTCTAATCCTTCCAACAATTCGTGCGCAGAGTCCGGATCCAGGTAAAGCTCTGCAACCCTTCTGCCCACCCTGGTCGGATCCAGAGCACCATGATCCTCTGTTATGAACCTCCAGTCCTGAAGCTTACGTAGTATTCTATCGACCTTTGATTTCAACCTGCTCATGTCCTTGTACTGATGGTAGAAGAAGGTCTTTGAAAGGAAATCTCGCAGTGAATCCGTATCACGCGTAACCCCGGTTGCTATAAGAGATAGTATGTGTGTTCGGAGAACCGGCTCAACGGCCAGCTTAGAGTATATTTCCTCTGCTTCGCCCTCTATAAACCGCTCCTTGAGTTCCTCGGCCTGATTCTCGTTCTTCCCTATGAGCACCGCCTCACCGTAGTCGTCGTAGTCAGGACGACCTGCACGACCCGACATCTGCTCGTACTCTAGAACAGGTATGAAGACCATCCCCTTGTCGGGATCGTACCTCTTAGCGTCTCGTATAAGTACACGGAAGGCAGGGAGGTTAACTCCGGCTGCCAGGGTCGGTGTTGCAGAGACTATCTTTACAAGCTTATCGCGAAAGGCGTCCTCTATAAGATTTCTCTGTCCATTTGCAAGACCTGCATGATGAAAAGCTGTACCTCTCCTGATACATTTAGCCAGCCTCTTGCACTGCTTCGTCGGCTGCGACGGGACGTCGAGTACTTTCTCTGCTAGACCTTCCAGTTTGTTCTTCTCCTCGGAAGTAAAGTGATGTGAAACCTTCTCGCCTGTCTTTTCGGCGATTGACTCGGCATTTCTTCTTGAAGATGCA
>JAKOPB010000093.1 GCA_022257805.1 Nanobdellati archaeon | reverse complement strand
GTATCCATAACTATCATACCGTACTCCTCACCCTCCTGCAACATCTCCTTCAATGGACCAAGCTTGAACTCCTTGCCACAACGATACAGTTTGACCTCTACTGGTTCGAAGGGTTCTATATCCCACAGCTTTATATCGGTCTTGCCCTCCTTCTGTGACACATTTCCACAGAACACTGCAACCCCATTGTCGGGTGTCCTCTTGAATTCCTTGAGATGATCCACCATCTTAGAAAGGGCAGACTGTACGTTTTTCCTCGTGGTCTTGGATTTTATGTTACCTGCCTCTGCTTCCTCTTCTCTCAGCTGGTTGACTATCTCAGTCAGATCGTAGTCATAAGGACAGTAGACTGTTATAAGCTCTGTGCCCCTGCCTCTAATCGAGTCCAGCTTCTCTACCAGTTGCTTGAGTTTACGTTTGCTGTCCGCCTTTATGACCACAGTAACACCTGTAACAATTCTATATACAGAGATTAAAAAGGACTAAGCCGTTTCTATCTTCTTTATGAAAACAGGCTGGTTCTGAACCTTGATTCCTTCACCCGAATCAATGGTCTTCTGATAGCTTACACCTTCTACATTTATAGTACCCTTTATAACATCAAGCATGCTTTCTATCTTTTCCCTGTACTCCGAATCAACGTAGAACTGTACCATAGGAATATCCTCGTTGAGAGGTATGCCCTCGTCTGACTTCCAGCGCCTTATCTCTTCTATTATGTCCTTGGCCAGCTCGCCTTCCTCTCTTGCATCCTCATCGATAAGATCACCCGGAACTTCTGGCCAGTCTGTTTCGTTTATACTCCTCGTTTCTTCTCTTTTCCTGAAGATGTTCTGATAGATCTCCTCGGTTATGTGTGGCACGATCGGCATAAAGACCTTGAGCGAGGATAGAAGTCCCTTGTAAAGTGTATGTAGTGCGGCTTCCTTGCTCTTATTCCCGTAATCTTCCGGGTTGTAAAGCCTGTGTTTGACCATTTCAAGGTAGTTGTCGCAGAAGACGTTCAAGAAAAAGTCCTCTGCCTTCCTCCTGACCTTGCTGGTCTCATAGTTCATGTAGTGCTCCTCGCATTCCTCGAGAACTTCGTCCAGTCTTGTCAGTAACCACCTGTCTATATCCTCAAGCTCCGCTTCCCCGCCCTCGTAATCGTCGAGATGCATCTCAACAAAACGCGACGCGTTCCAGAGTTTGGTCAGGATCTTTTTGCCACGTGTTACCTCCTTTTCCTCGTATATTATATCTTCTCCTGTACCTGTACTTGCAGTCCAGTAACGAAGACAGTCGGCGCCTTCGTTTTTTATTACATCCTCGGGGCTTACTCCTGTTCCCTTGCTCTTGCTCATACCTACACCCTCCTCGGCGTAAACGTAACCGGAGATAACCACGTCCTCCCATGGGATGGAACTGTTGTGGAGGTAGGACTTGAGTATTGTGTAGAATGCCCACGTCCTTATTATGTCGTGTGACTGGGGTCTCATAGACATGGGAAATATCTCATCAAAGAATTCGTCGTCGGGCCACTTACCTACAATCTGTGGAGTCATAGACGAAGTCATCCATGTGTCCATTACATCACCGTCTGCGACAAGGTTATCAGAACCGCAGTCGCCACAAACTTTACCGAGATCTTCGTATCTGGGGTCGACGGGCAGGTCCTCGGCATCGGGCGTCACTACATTTCCGCAGTCGTCGCAGTACCAGAGAGGAATAGGAACACCAAAATAACGCTGCCTTGAGATACACCAGTCCCATTTAAGGTTTTTCACCCAGTCCTCATATCTGTTTCTGTAATAATCCGGATACCAGTTTATCCTTTCACCAAGTTCCAACAAATCATCCCTGTACTTCAGGGTCTCAACAAACCACTGTTCCGTCGTTATAAACTCAACAGGGGTCTCACAGCGCCAGCAGACACCAACAGTCTGCTGAATATCTTCCTGGTCAAATATCACGCCTTCCTCCTTCAGATCCTGTATTATTTCCTCCTTTGCCTCTTCCGTCTTCAAACCTTCATATTTACCAGCCCTTTTGTTCATCCTTCCGCTTTCATCTATAGATATCCTAAGCGGAAGGTCGTGTTGCTTCCACATCTCGACATCGGAACTGTCTCCAAACGTACAGACCATGACTATACCCGAACCAAAATCAGGGTCGACCTCCTCGCTCTTCTTTATAGGAACTTTGTAGTCAAAGAGAGGAACCTTGGTCTTTTTTCCCACGAGGTCCCTGTATCTCTCGTCTTCCGGATGAACAAAAACAGCTACACACGAAGACAGAAGCTCAGGCCTTGTAGTTGCTATTTCTATATCCTCACCACCGTCGAGCT
>JAKOPB010000046.1 GCA_022257805.1 Nanobdellati archaeon | reverse complement strand
TTCCGAGAGGAAAGGTACGTCTTTCCACACTTGCTGCACTTCTTCCCCCTCAGATATCTCAGATCCAAGGTTCTTCTGTACTCGGGTCCTGTCCATTCCATATATATCTTCAAGGTTTTCTTAACAAGGAAACCACGGCCGTTCCGCCGCTTCCGCCTACGTTGTGCGTAAGCCCAACCTTTGCACCAGGGACCTGTCTCTCGCCGGCCTCGCCTCTGAGCTGCTCGGTTACCTCGACGGCCTGGGCTATACCGGTTGCGCCGACAGGATGGCCCTTTGCCTTCAGACCCCCTGAAGTATTTACATACAGCTCACTGTTGTTAGGAAGTTCGTAAGGTATAGGAGCTTCCTTATCCTCGCAACCGGAAAGGCTCTTCTTTATCCATTTCCATACCTCTTTCTTGGGCGAAAAGCCCAGATCCTCCAGGGCCAGGGCTTCAGCTATAGAAAAACAATCATGTACCTCTGCGACATCCACATCTGCAGGTGTCAAGCCAGACGATTTGTAGGCCCTTTTAGCAGCTTTTTTTGTGGAAACCAGCGTCAAGACATCCTCCCTTTCAAAAAGAGCTATAGAATCGTTGACCCCGACAACTTCCTCCAGTAAAACATAGTTGGAGCCGAGCTCCTTTGCCTTTTTCTCGGTGGTCATTATCGCTGCAGCGGCACCGTCAGCTATACCCGAAGAGTTCAAAAGTTTCGTAGGACTTGCTACCCTGAAGGAGTTCTTAACCTTGTCGTGTGTTACCTCAAAGGGGTACTGGGCCCTGGGATTTTTTGACGCATTTTTGTGGCTCTTTACAGCTATATGATCAAAGTCTTCTTCCTCTGCATCCGTCTCCTGTATATACCTGTCCTTAAGCATACCGTAGAGAGCAGGGAAGGTGAAGCCCAATTCTTTGCCCATATCCGAGGCGGCACTTAATATCTTGGTGGCCTGATCTGTTGGCTTATCTGTCATTTTCTCAAAGCCACCTGCCATTATTATCTTATCATCACCGCTGTGAGCTCCCGCAAGTACATCGTTGAAAGACGCCTCCAGAGCAAGCCCGCCGGAAGAGCATGCGCCCTCTATTCTCCTCCCCAGAACCTCGGACTCGGCATCACCCTTGAATATCTCAGAAAACACCTTCGAAGCTGTGTGCTCCTGTCCACCAAACATCCCAAGAGACATGTTACCGAGAAAGAACTTGTCTATGTCGCCCTTCATTATACCTGCATCCTGAAGCGCCTGTAACCCTGCCTCCTCGACCAACTCCACCCAGGACTTGTCCCAGAGTTCTCCGAACTCCGTATGTCCAACGCCTATTACGGCAACATTTTCTCCCATAGAAGACTTATGGCAACCCGAGGCTTAAAAGTCTTTCGACAATAATACTATACTATATAGAACGAATGTCGAATATTTACTTAATTGTGCCGTACCCTATGAGGCGCCACTTGTTTTCTATCTGTCTGGATATGGCAACCCTTTCGCCGCACATGGAACATATGGGCAATTTGAGCTTGACCTCTGCCTCCTTCTCGCCGTCGACCTCCCTCGCAGACGTAACAACACCGGCAGTCTTTGAGGTACCAACGGTCAACATAAGTGGTTCGTTGGTCTTCACATCGTCCACAACCTTCTCTCCTGCCACACCTGCCACCTTGTCAAAGGTATGGATTTCCAGTACAATTTCCTCGAGCATGTCAGGTAGCTCGCCTGGGTATCCCACAATCGACCCTGCAAGATTGTCACTCCTCGTCATCGCCGGATCCAGCTTGGTCTGGATTCCAAGGAGTCCACCAGGACCCGCCTTCTTCAAACTCTTCCCCACCTTTTCCATTTCAACAATTTCGGTCCTTATCGGCTTTATCTCCCCGTCCCTCCTGACTCCTGGCTTTATCTCTATCTCGTCCCCCGCTTCAAACTCTCCTCGTAAGATACTACCTCCGATAACACCACCGCTTAGGTTCTCCATGGGAGTTCCTGGCTTGTTGACATCAAAAGATCTTGCAGTCATCATCCTTGGGCTTGCTTCGGAATCCCTTTCGGGTGTAGGTATCTCTTCCTCTATAGCCTGAAGAACTGCATCGACATTCACCCTCTGAAGAGCGGAAACAGGTACTACGGGCGCGTCCTCTGCAACGGTATCCTTGACGAACTCCTTTATCTGCTCATAGTTCTCTCTGGCCTCTTCTTCAGAGACCCTGTCTATCTTGTTCTGTACTATTATTATATTGTCTATACCAGCGATATCAAGCGTTTTGAGATGTTCAGCGGTCTGTGGTTGTGGACACGGCTCATCTGCAGATATAACAAATATACATCCGTCCATAAGGGCTGCACCGGACAGAACAGTTCCCATGAGGGTTTTGTGACCCGGAACATCTACAATGGAGATGGTTCTCTGGGGCTCGGTGTCTCCAAAACACGTGGGACATTTTTCCGTAGTGCAGTAACAGTTCGGTTCGTCACAGTCCTCGCATCTATATATGGTAGCATCCGCATACCCCAATCTTATAGTAATACCCCGCTTTATCTCCTCGGAATGTGTATCTGCCCACTTACCCGAGATGGCCTGGGCTAAAGTTGATTTCCCGTGGTCTACGTGTCCCATCAAGCCTATATTTACCTTTGGTATCATCCTTTCGTCCGGATCTGTCATATTATCTTCACCTCTACTCCTTTTCTTCTTCTGGATCCTTTTCCTCTCCCTCGTCTGGTTCTTCTGTTTCCTCGGCTTCTTCAGGTTCTTCCTCCTCTTCGGACTCTTCTTCTTCGGCTTCCTCTTCGTCCTCCTGCGGCTCAGACTCGTCGAGACCCAGAAGCTCAGGCACACTCTCCGCATCGCTTTCTCTTTCTGTTATCCTTGTATTTACCTGAACCACTTCCTCGGAGACTGTCTCACCTCTTACAGATTTGCGCCTCTTCTCGCCGTCTTCGTCGGGCCTGTAACCAGGACCCTTCTTCATAAGAATCTTCCGTCTGCCGCTGCCACCGATACCTCTCCTCATGGGAAAACCGTCTTCATCACTTCCACCAGTCACTCTCAGTGTGTAGCCCTCAAGGCCTATCAAAGACCCGTTGAACTCCTCACCGATCTTGGTCCCTATAAGGGGAGTGGCCTCCTTCTCCACCTGCCATGATTTGCCTTCTTCGGGATCGGAAATGCTTATTTTAAAAATGTTGATCACCTCGTCCGGATCAGTCTCTTGAAAACAGGGTTTCCAAGCGTGGAAACAGATGTCTCCAGATCATCCCCGGGCTAACTTGAAAGACGTAGCAAGCTATTTAAAGATTATGGGACGACGGATAAACTTGCCACCGGATAGCCGGAGCCTAACCGTATTTCTCTTCCTTGACCTCCTCCAGAACCTCCTTCTCGCCCTTGGAAAGCATATCCTCGAGCTCCTCCAGCTTCCTTATGTCTCTGTCAGACAGTAGATTGTAAAGCACATCTCCCTCTTCGACCTGTCTGCCCACAGTCACCTTGCTTATAGACACAGCAACCTTGTCTCCGCCTCTGGCCTCCTCTACAGAAACACCTTCATCCTGTATCTCTCTGATGCTTCCCACTCTGCTGCCCTCCTTTACGAGATCGTATCCTGGCTTAATAACACCACCCATGACCTCACAACCTATCACGGCCGGTTTCCTCTGCCTGAAGACGTAGCCTGGAAGCAGACGTATCTTCCCGGGTCTTGTAACCTCCTCCAGCTTCTCCTTCCTGATCTGCTCCCTTTTCTCGTCCTTCCACTCTTCGTATTCCTCGAGTATCTCGTAAACCACGGAGCTTGAAAATATTTTAACATCCTCTTCACACATCCTGGCGGCGTCAGTAATATCCACATTAAAGGCAAATATGGCCTTCTTCAGAGGATCCTCCACGGAGCTCTCCTCCATGACATCCTTCCTCGTAACGTCGCCTATAGAAGCCTTGCTTATGGGGATATCCTTTTCCTCGAGCATGGTTATCATTCCTTCGAGGCTTCCGAGGGTATCTGCCTTCAGGGTGACGCCCTCTCCTTCTGTATCTATCTCGACGCTGTCGACCTCTTTCTCTAGCTCTTTTTTGGCTTTCTCCGTATCGCCACCGGGCCGTAAGCTCTGGAGAGGGGAGCCGGCAATCACATCCTCCAGATCAGGACCAGAGATCTTGACTCCTGAAGCAGCCCTTGCTTCTTCCACGTCCTCAAACTTCTTCTCCGTCCGCAGCTCCTGTAGCTCCCTCGGTTTGAGAAGTGCCTTGATCTTTGAAACCACGGGATCCTTTCCTCCAACGATGATTGTATCACCCCTTTTCATAATACCCTCATAAAGTATAACGTCC
>JAKOPB010000041.1 GCA_022257805.1 Nanobdellati archaeon | reverse complement strand
TTTTCCAACGACAGCCACTTCAGCAACCTCTTCTACCATCTGTACCGCGTCCTCTATCTCCGCCGTCCCGAGCCTGTGACCGGCCACCTCCAGCAGGTCGTCCATCCTCCCTACAATCTTCAGTAGGCTCTGACCTCCTACTTCATGTTCCGTCCTTATTCCTTCGTCACCGGAGAAGTATATTTTGTCACCGTATCTGCTCCAGTACTCCTCTTTGTACTTGTCCGGGTTCTTGTATACACCCCTCAGCATACCCGGCGAAAACGGTTCCTTTATCACTACAGCTCCCTTGTCTGTCGTTTTTCCATCTTCGTCGAGGATATCGTAGTTAACGGGCGGCAACGGAACTCCTGCCACACCAGGCACGAAGGGACCAATTCCTGGAAGAGATGTGAGAAGTATCCCTCCGGTCTCTGTCTGCCAGTATGTATCCACTATAGGGCACCTTCCACCACCGACCTTCTCGAAGTACCACTCCCATGTCTCCGGATCTATCGGTTCACCTACGGAACCCAGAACGCGCAGCGAGGACAGGTCGTGTTTACCTGGGAGATCTTTCCCGTGTTTTATAAGCATCCTCAGAGCGGTCGGAGCTGTGTAAAACTGATTCGCCTCATTTTCTTCGATAATCTGCCACCACCTCTCCAGGTTAGGATGGTCCGGCGAGCCCTCGTACCACAGTGTTGTACCGCCGTGTATAAGCGGTCCGTAGAGTGTATATGTATGTCCGGTTATCCATCCTATGTCTGCAGTCGAGTAAAACATGTCATCCTCGTGGAAGTCGAAAACCCACTTCATACTGAGCGCAGCCTGTACCAGATAACCACCGACGGAGTGTTTTATCCCCTTCGGCTTGCCCGTTGTCCCTGAGGTGTACAGCAAGAAGCCTATGTCCTCGGCGTCAAGTTCTTCTGGTTCACATTTATCTTCTACTCTGTCTTTCAGGTCTGAAAGGAAGTAGTCCCTACCTTCTACCATCTCTGGATCTGCATCGGCCCTGTTCACCACGAGACATCTGTCTGCCCCCACCTTATCCAGAGCATCATTTATTTTGTCTTTTAGCTCCACCACCTTACCGCGCCTGTAAAATCCATCGGCTGTTATAAGTATATTGGATCCGGCGTCGTCCATACGTTTCCTTACAGCCTCCGGTGAAAAGGCAGTGTATACTATAGAATGCCAGGCACCTATCCTCTGGCACGCCAAAGCAGCGATAGCTGTCTCCGGAATCATGGGCATCCAAAACGTAACTGCGTCGCCCTTCTCCACTCCCATCTCCTTCAGCACGTTTGCGAACTTCTGCACCTCTTCATGGAGATCGCCGTATGTCAGAACCCTCTTCTTCTCGTCCACGGGTTCCGGCACCCATACTATCGCAGGCTTGTCCTTCTTGTCGTCTATATGTCTGTCCACACAGTTATGGGAAATATTTGTGGTTGCGCCTTCGAACCAACGGAAAAACGGAGGCTCCCACTTCTGGACGTAGTCCCATTCGCTGTCGAACCAGTCTATGAGCTCCTTGGCCTTGTTCGCCCAGAATTTTTTAGGATCCTTCTTCACTTTCTCATATATCTCGGGATCGCTTACAAATGCTTTTTCTTTCATTTTTTCTGAAGGCCAGTATACACCGTCCTCCTCCTTTACCCATTTTGTTCCTTTCTCGGACATATACTCAAAATTTGTTCTAGTTGATATAAAAATCTTCCCATGGAAACGAAGCTTATAAGTTTTGAGGAGAAAGAAAAACGTGGGCAATGAGCAGACCGCCCCAGTCCGACCCTCGGGAATGAGGACAACGGGTAGCTAGTGAGCCCCCATTTCTCCAATAAAGTTTTAAACTAAAGGGACGAAATGACTACGGGATTGATATGGTAGATTTCGAAACAATGGAAGGAACTGAAGTCGAGTTCGGAAACAACGACTTTATACAGGTCGCAAGAAAGAAAGCAGTCTCGGAAGACGGCGAGAACGTTTTCCTCTCTCTTTCACGTGGATTTTTCGGCGACGACGGAGAAAGGGTCTGGAAGAAGAACTTTTCGATACCGGACGACGACGAGGTTCTTGACGAGATTATAGAGGCATTGAAAAAACTCAAAGAGTAGTTTACGGGGGCCATAGTGTAGCCAGGCCTAGCACAGCACTTTGATGGTGCGCTGAAGGCAGGCTCCAGATTACTGGAGAATTGACCGGGTAGAAAACGGTTTAATCCGTTATCCGGAATGATAGAAATACAGGTTTGCGGCTCTTTTGCCGAGGTGAAACCTGCAGCCCCCGGTTCAAATCCGGGTGGCCCCATTTCCTTTCTATTCAAATCCATCGAGTTCTTCCTTTAACTCCTCAACCAGGGTTTTCCTCATCCTTTTAACGGCTTCCTCCCCGCCGTGTATGGCTTCCTCGACGTAGTCAACAAGTTGTTCTGCTGCCAGGAGCGAGGGGACCATAACGTAGTCAGCGCCCTCATCAATAAGTTTATTCGCAACCCTGAAGCTATTGGATCTCACGACCTTCATTGCATCCGTGTCCAGGGACAGTACTTTCTCGGAAATGTGTGTCTGAGGAGGCGTTGATATTATCATGCTCGCTTCCTTGTAGTTGGCCTTTTCCCAGGTCTTGTCGTCCAGGGCACTTCTGAATATGTGGTTCTCGAGCTCCTCAGAAGACTCGAACACCTCCGGGTTCACATCTATCACTACGAAGTCCCTGTCACACCTTTTCAGGTACTCGCCGATCTTTTCACCCTGTACATCGTAGCCCACCAGTATTATGTGATCCCTGAGGTTCGTGCTTATGTTCGTACTGTATCTCTGTATACTCTCAGGGGTCTCCAGAGGTAGGTGGTCACACAGCCAGTCGCGTATTTTGTCCGAGTAGTTGTCGGTATACGAGGTTGTTATCATAGTTACCGTTGTCGCAAGTATTATACCCTGAAACACCGGTTCTGTTATTGCAGTTACAAGGTAGGCCTGTATGGCTATTATAAGAACGAACTCACTGACCTGATCCAGAGTCAAGGCACACCTGTAGGCCGTCCTCTTGTCATACCCGTAGTGCATCAGGGAAAGGGCGGTAAGGAGAGGTTTTACGAAAACCGTGACTAGTATAATAAGGAGTGCTATCCCTAGGGAGGATGTCGTCGGGAAGGCGACCAGTGCGCCCAGGGAGAAAAACAAAATGGCTGCAAAGAAGTCTTTGAGTGATTCCATACTCTCCACGAGCTCTATGTTGTAAGGGAATCTGGAAAAGGCGATCCCTGCGAAAAATGCTCCAACGACGATGGAGATGCCCGCCATCTCTGATATTGCTATCATGCCCGCCAGTATCGATATCCCTGAGAGCAACATGAGCTCCTCGGAGGAGTCGGAGAGCTCAAACAGCCACGGGAACAGGTAGTTTCTGACTCCAAGGGCGAAGATGAACATACCTCCGGCAACGCCAAGTGCATATCCCATGCCTACATCGAAGAGAACAGGGCTCAGGAGGAGGATAAGTATTATAGCCAGGACATCGTGTATAACGTCCGTCGCCTCCGCAAGCCTCCCGTAAAGCAGCTCTATGGTTGCGTACTTCTCGGAGAGCTCTGTCCCCGTCAGGGATGAGCTGAAGACAAGGGCAGCGCTTATGAATATTGAATCAAGCATTTCGAATCCAGAGAGGTACAGAATTCCGAAGAAACCCAGACCTATTCCGGCTACGTGTGCACCAACACTCAACAGACTTCCTCCTATACCGTGTTTGAGTTTGTCCGGCTCGAGCTTTGCGCCGAAGATAAACACAACGAATGCTATTCCCCATTTCAACAGTTCGAGTAGACCTTCCTCCGCCAAGAAGGCGCCTCCGATCATACCTGCTATTATGTAGGCGGGTATTGTGAGCTTGAAGAGCCTATGGAACACAAATAGGAGTACTGCCGAAAGTACGAAAACCGCCGCGAATGTATATATAACTCCCATCATAGTCTCGCCTCCCAGTCTATTATCTGTTTATCTCCCTCTGTTTTCTGTTTGAATATTTCTGGGCTCTCAAGGAAGGCCTCTACGTACTCAGTCATCTTCTCACCGGAGAGCATCCTTTTGATTATTACAAAGTCTGCTCCGAGGTCGTAAAGCTCAGCTGCATCGTCCCGGTTCTTTGCCCTTAAGAAAGTTATCGTATCCTCCTTTTTGTTCTCGAGGATCCTTCTGTTTACGGCCTCGTCCCTTGCAAGGCTAACGATGATATCTGCCCTTGCAATCCCAACGGATCTTCTCATCTCGCCGTGTTTGAGATCACCGAACACGAAGTCTGCGCCTGTATCATCCAGTCGGTCTATGTATTTCGGGTTTTTGTCTATGACGACCACATCGTCATACTTTTCCTTAAGTACAGGTATCAGTCGTCTGGTTATCTCGTCGTACCCAACTATAATGGCGTGATTATTCAGAGTTCGTATCTCCACGTCCCCCTTCTCCTCTGATTCCAGGAATTCGAAGAGATGTTTGACCCTTTCGTATATCTCGTGGTTGTACTTTATTATATAGGTGGAAATTCCCATGGTCATAACCGCCATGAGGCTAAGATATCCCAGGATCTCATTACCCACGAGACCACGGGTTACTGCCAAGGCTCCAACTACCAGAGAGAACTCGCTGACCTGTACCATGTTTATGCTCCCCAGGAAGGACGTCTCCGGGCTGAA
>JAKOPB010000061.1 GCA_022257805.1 Nanobdellati archaeon | reverse complement strand
ACTGCGAGAGCCATTTCTGCGGATGCCGGTCCACAGTAGGATGGGTTCTGTGCCGTGAAGTAGTTCGTTATTTCGTCCAGAGTCTCTACATCGGCCTTCGTTCTTTTGAAGTAGATCTCACCGTCCATGGCCTCGGTATTTGGGATAAACATGAAGTATCCCGAGTCCGTTGATATGGTGGTGCCGAACTTCGTTATGTCGCGTATTTCTCCTGACTCATCCTTGAACTTTATCTTCCTACCCTTCTTGAACATGTTGGAACTCTTTAGGTAAAAGCCGGCGGCGTAGTTTATGACCAGATCTTTGAAACCGAAGAAAAGTACAAGTGCAACCACGAAGACTATAGCATACGAAGCTGCTGTAAGGGTCTCACGGAGCAGATAGGGTGAGACACCCGTCTGAACTACCGCCATCTGTATGACGAGGATGTAGAGGAATATTTTGAATACCTTGAGTATTATGTTCACGGTCCTGGAGCTCAGTCCGAAGTCCTCGGTGAACTCTTCGAGATCAAGGGCATCGAAAAACCTCTCCAACAAGTCCATCGTTAGGTTTACAACTATGAATCCCAGAACTATTATGAGGATCGTCGAAATTAGCATTGGAAGATTGTTGACGACCTGTGCTATTATCCTGTTGGTCATGGGTGCATTCAGGTACAGAAGTGCGATAAGTATTACTACTATAAGCGTGATATACTCCACGAAACGCGAAGGCTCGTTCTTTCTCTGCTTGACCTTTTCAGTAGTACCCTTGGTCGATACCCTTTTCATCGCAACGTGGAAGGAGAGTTTCGAGAGAAGCTTAGTCAGAAGTACACCTGCTATGAGTATTATTATAGTTCCTATTACCCTGCCCTTCGTGGGCTCCAAGAAGAACTCCGTCAGTGCACTTATATATTGTTCTAACATCCAGATCGGACGTTTTGAACTATTACTGTTTTAACCCCTTGACATTTACATTTCACTAATTTAAAACTATCCCCTGATATTGAGGTATTTGCGTAGTAGCCCTTGGATTTGAGAGGAGAACGAAAACCCGTTCCCTCCGAAACCATTTTTCTCAATATCAACATAACAGTCGAGACAGAGAATTTCTCCTCTCTTCTCTGAATATCTGTTCTCTGATCTCCAGATTTTTCCACACTTACTGCATATGGGCAAGTTCTCACCAGATCAGTACGAATTCGGTCGGAAACTTATAAATTTTTTGTCCCGAACACCGCACAAGATTTAAATATGTAAAGGATTAACTTAAGGAAGTGTTTTGAGATGGAACTTAAGTGTAACTCTTGTGGCACCAATCTGGTAGGCGAGGACGACTTTGTCAGATTTGACTGTCCAAGCTGTGGAGAAACCACCGTAGTCAGGTGCAGGAAGTGTCGCAGGAAAAAGAACACTTACAGGTGCGACGAGTGCGGTTTTGAAGGACCGTGATCTTTAAATTACTGGGAACTCAAAAACTGAGTAACCAAAGGTGTTTACATGCCCGGAATGTTTGCAGCAAGAAAACTAAAAAAGGATAGGAAGAAGTTCCGCTGGAAGGAAAAGGACTACAAGGACAGGATTACACAGTTTAAGAAGAAGAGAAGTCCTTTGGAGGGAGCTCCACAGGCCAAGGGAATAGTCCTTGAGAAGCGGGCAGTCGAAGCTATCCAGCCTAACTCTGCCCTGAGAAAATGTGTCAGAATCCAGCTCCTGAAGAACGGAAAAAGGGTAACTGCCTTCTGTCCAGGCGACGGTGCCATAGAGCATATAGATGAGCATGATGAGGTTTTGATCGAGGGACTGGGTGGTTCGGGTAAAGGTGCCAAGGGTGATATTCCTGGCGTCCGATGGAAGGTTATACAGGCCAATGGCGTTTCTCTTAAAGAGCTCGTTGCAGGAAACAAGGAGAAACCAACGAGATGATTTCTATGAAAATGTTTGACCGATGGGAAGTTGAAGGAATCGAGCCCGATGATCCGGGTCTCAAGGACCACATAAAACTTGAGCCTGTTCTTGCTCCGAGAAAGTCGCACGGCAGGCACGCAGGCGACCGTTTTTCAAAGAACGATATTAACCTTGTCGAGAGGCTTATGAACCATCTCATGGGCCCTGGTCACAGGGGCAAGAAGCACAAGATAAGTTCCGGAATGTGTGGCGGAGACTCGTCAAGCGTCTGGAAGATAGTCAAGGAGGCACTGACTATAATCGAGGACAGGAAGGATGAGAATCCATTGAAAGTTCTACTCGGGGCTGTTGAAAATACTGCCCCTGCAGAGGAGGTATCTTCTTACCAGGTTGGATCTATAATCAAGAGGAAGGCTGTTATAACTGCACCTCAGAGACGCATTGATCTGTCCCTGAGGCATATAGCCCAGGGAGCTTACTCGGACTCCGTAGGGAGCAAAAAAACAATGGCCGAGTGTCTTGCCAATGAGATACTGTCTGCTTACGATGAGAAGAGGGAGTCTTACGCCCTGAGACTGAAGGAGCGCTTCGAGAGAGAGGCGAAGGGTGCAAGGTAAGCTATTTATATCAGAGGTTAAAAGTTCCTAAGGTAAATAAGAAAGAGCATACAGAGGGATAAAAGATGGCGAAAGAAAAACTGGCCGAACGTGTAAAGGACCTGATGAGCAGCCAAAAACAGATAAGGAACATAGGTACAGCTGCGCATATCGATCACGGAAAGACAACGCTCACCGACAATCTTCTAGCAGGAGCCGGCATGATATCCGACGAACTGGCAGGCGAGCAGCTATTCATGGACTACGACGACCAGGAACAGGAGAGGGGTATCACAATATACTCAGCCAATGTATCCATGGTCCACAGGTTCCAGGAAGATGACTATCTTATAAACCTGATAGATACGCCCGGCCATGTTGACTTCGGAGGAGACGTTACAAGGGCTATGAGGGCTGTGGACGGTGTCATAGTTCTGGCATGTGCCGTCGAGGGTGTTATGCCACAGACCGAGACTGTTATACAGCAGGCTCTCAAAGAGAGGGTTAAACCCGTTCTTTTCATAAACAAGGTCGATAGGCTCATAAACGAGCTTGAGATGGATTCCGAGGGTATGCAGCAGAAGTTTATGAAGATCATAGCCGAGGTAAACAATCTGATAAGGAAGTACGCCGAGGAGGAGTACAAGGACAAGTGGACTGTTTCCGTAGAAGACGGTTCCGTTATGTTCGGTTCTGCTCTCAAGAACTGGGCTATTTCGATGCCCTACATGAAGGAGAGTGGAATTACCTTTAATGACATACAGGAAAAGTGCTCAGAAAAGAAGCACAAAGAGCTGTGGGAGGAAGCTCCTCTGCACAGGATAGTTCTCAACGGTATAATCCGTCACCTGCCAAATCCTATAAAGGCACAGGACTACAGGATACCAAAGATCTGGCCCGGGGACGAGGAGTCGGAGGCGGGAAAGGATATGAAGGGCTGCAAGGCAGATGGAAAACTTGCGGCGATAACAACCAAGGTTTACGACGATCCGCATGCAGGATCCGTTGCCACCGGTAGAGT
>JAKOPB010000049.1 GCA_022257805.1 Nanobdellati archaeon | reverse complement strand
CGGCGGTCTCGTAGACGGGCACAGGCGTATCGTTCACGAACTCCAGGTAGACCCCTGCATCGTATATTATCCTGTCCTGGGTCTGGTCCTGGTATCTGAGTTGCGAGTAAAGCGGACACTGTGGATCTCCTCCCCTGCAGCCCGTGGCAAAGTACTGTGGCCACTGGTACTTGCCTATCAGGTCCTCGGAGGCTATCCAGTACACCTCCGATGCTTCTTCCTGGTATCTCTTCATTAGCTCCACCATCCTGTCCTCGTCGTCCGTCACCAGCATCTCGCCGAGGTCACTTATCCTCATATTCAGACCGTCCTCGCAGTATTCCTCAAGACAGTGGTAACCGTCTGCCATGTTCCTTCTCTGTGATATGCCGGCGATTCTATGTCCCGGATCCCACCAGGATCCGACCACGGCGTCCTCGTTTGTCTCATGTTTAAGGAAACTGTACGCTTCCTCCCATTCGTCTGTTATCGGTTCACCCATCTGCTGTGCCGCCATCTGTATGCCGTGGGAAGATATCATTATAATCGCCATAACCGCAGTCCCGAGCAAGACGGGCTTGGATATTTCAGGAAGCTCACCCTCACCCTCTGTCCAAAGCATAAGGACTGCAAGAAGGATACCGAGCAGGAAGCCACCCGGGGGACTGACCATAGTTATCATAAGTGCTCCCAGGAATCCGAAGGCGTATAGGGGAGCGTACTGTCCCTGGTCCTTGATATTTCTGTATATTTCTGAGAAAGCGACGCCCGCGGCAACCGCGGCAGCCGGAGCAAGTATTATGGTGAACCTTACACCTCTTGTTATGAAAAAGAAGCTGACCAGAGTCCAGGTCAACAGTAGCGAACCCTTCCTCCTGCTCCTCTTGAAAAGAAGGACGGAACCGGGTATAAAGAAGGCTAGGGCACCAGAGAACCTCTGGAACATCTGTGACCATCCCTGCATCCCAAAGAGTTCGAGGTTCTGAAGCTCGGCAACAGATACGTTCACTATCTGCAGGTCCGATGGGCCGAACGCAAACGTCATATAGTTGATGAGCCTGTTTATGGGTTGAAGTCCCAGAAGGTATGCCGCAGCTATGGCGACTACTGTGGTGATAAGGGTCGGTATCATTAGTTTTTTGAAAGGATCGAAGCCCTTCTTGACCCTTTCCATGAAGGAGGGTCTGGTTTCCTCGGTTCTCCACTTCTCCCTACCGAAGATAGATATCGATATATAGTAAAATATTATACTGCCTATAACCACAAAGGCTATATACCACGCCGGTTCCCACGTAAAGCTAAAGAGGATAAGAGTGACAGCGGCCGCCGAGTAGTTGAGAAGGTCCTGTTTTTCGAAGGCACGGGCGAAGAAGTATATGGTCAATATCGAGAAGAATACGACCAGTGCCGGGTTGTCGTAGAACCCCGCCATGGTTCTTCTTATTGTTGCAGGTATGGTTGCCATTATCGCAGCGGAAGCTATCCCTGCTCTCCAGCCCGATAGCTCTTTACCGAGAAGGTATGCAGGCAAGGTCATGAAAGCCCCGAAAATAGCCGTTGAGTACTGTGCGGTCTCTATTAGAGAGGCAAAGGAACCCTGAAAAAGACGGTATAGGTATCCTGATAGGTAGTACATCATAGGCGGGTACGTGGTCGGTCTTCCCGGCGGAAAGTAAGACAGCGGATCCCACGCCGGCATCCATCCGTACTCGGCCACATAGCTCATGTACCTCAGATGGAAATACGGATCGTACGCCTGCAACCAGTTGAGGTCTATGGCGAAAAGACGTATCTTCAGGGCCAGAAGGAATATCCCTGCAAGTATAAGTAGATACCACCTTTCCTTGCACCTTTTCTTAAGGCCATCGAGTACCTCCACTAAGTCCAAAATTTCACCCTCGAATTAATTGTGGATTTCATCTTTTTAAATTGTTTCTGGAAATAGTTTGTCATCGACCTAACGTATTACCCGCCTTTTATTAATCTGCGGTCGATTACTTAGGATATGGATCTTTTCGACAGCAATAAGACGATGCTTCTGGTGGGTGTTTTGATATTTGTAGTTGTTTTTGTGGTCGCGGGATTTTCGGCTGGAAGTGTGGCTGACGGTATGGAACTCTGTACAGTGATGGCTTGTCCCTGTCCGACTGTCGAGGAAGCAGAGGAGGAGGGTCGCGGTGAAGTGATAGATGGTGATACTGTGGTAATTTCGTGTAATTCATGCACCAAAACGGACCCGGTCTTCTACACGCATATATTCAACATTGTGGAAACGTGCTCTGGTACAGAATATATCACCTGCGAGGAAGAGGAACAGGTCGATTGGTCCGTGGAGTACGAGGACGGCTGTGACCTGGAGCCGAAGATATTCAGTATTCTCTAGAACCATCCTTTAACCTTTTATACTTTCTCAGGGTTAAGTAATGGACGTATGTTTGACGACTACAGCTCTTACGAGAAGAAATACATCGAGCTCGTTGAGATGGAGCGGGAGGAGGAGATGGAGAGACATAGGAGCGAGATAGAGAACCTGAGTCCTGAGGAAAGGCAGTCAAAGGGCAGAGCACTTCTTCATCTCAAGGGAAGGGACGAGGGAGCCGGTCTTGGTGGGAGTCGAATAGTCAAGTTCATCAGCGGAGACGAACTGCCGGACCATGAGATATCCGTCGGCGACCTGGTTATGGTATCCGATGACGACCCTCTGGACACGGAAAACCCGACGGGAACCGTTGTGGAAAAGACAAACTACTCCGTTTCCGCGGCCTTTAAAGGCGACCTCCCGGAGTTCGTGTTCGAAAAGGATCTGCGTGTAGACCTGTACGTCAATGATATAACATTCCAGAGGATGATGGACGCCCTGGAGCACTTCGAGATAGTTACCGGAAAGAAGATGTACCTGAGAGGAATACTTCTCGGTAGCATAGAACCAAGATTCGGCGAAACAGAAGAAGTGGAGATAAAGAACGAGGACCTTGACGACTCCCAGAGAAAGGCAGTCAAGAGGTCACTGGAAGCAGAGGACCTGTTTCTCATACACGGTCCACCGGGAACGGGAAAAACCACCGCACTTATAGAAGCTATAGAACAGCATATTGAACGCGAAGACACCGTCCTTGCAACCGCGGACTCAAACGTGGCCGTTGATAACATCGTTGACTTCCTAAACGACAGGGGCGTGGACGTCGTACGAATAGGACACCCGGCAAGGGTTACGGAGACCCTGCTGGAACACACCCTTGACCACATGGTCGAGGGAAAGGAGAAGTATCAGAGGGCACAGGACCACTGGGAAAGGGTGAGCAGTATAGGAAGCAGACAGGACAAGGAAACCTTCCCTTCCGGAAAGTGGAGGCGGGGCATGGACAACAAGAAGATAAAGAAGCTGGCCAAGAAGGAGAAAGGAATGAGGGGAGTCCCTGCAAAGAAGATAAAGAGCATGGCCAAGTGGATAGAGCTTCAGGAGGAGAAGAACAGGCTTGCCAGGAAGGCCAGGGAACTCGAAGACGAGGCGGTTGATGAGATAATAGAGGACGCGGACGTGGTCTGCACAACGAACTCGACGGCTGGAAGCGACCTTATGAGAAAGAGGGAGTTCGATGTAGTCGTCGTGGACGAGGCGACACAGGCAACGGAGCCATCCTGTCTTATACCTATAACACATGCCAAAAAGATCATCATGGCCGGAGATCACAAGCAGCTACCACCCACAATTCTAAACCAGGAGGCAAAGGAAAACGGTCTGGAGGAGACGCTTTTCGAGAGGATGCTTGAGATACACGGATCCGATATAAAGGAGATGCTTGAGAAACAGTATAGGATGAACACGGATATAATGAACTTCTCGAGCCAGGAGTTCTACGACGGCGAACTTGTGGCCGATGAATCCGTGGCAGACCACAGACTTGAGGTTTCCGGCAAGCCTTCTGGAAAACATATGAAAAAGATCTTCGACCCGGAAAACGTAGTTCTGTTCCTGGACAGCAAAGGAAGCTGGCCGGAGTCAAGCAGAAAGGGCTCCAGCTCAAAGGAGAACAAAAAGGAAGCAAAGAAGGTAGTGGATATTGTGAAGGAATGTGTGAAGCTTGATGTATCACCCGAAGACATAGGGG
>JAKOPB010000047.1 GCA_022257805.1 Nanobdellati archaeon | reverse complement strand
GAGGACGTCTTCAAGCGTTGGAACATCTGGAGCGAGACGGAAGTAACAGAGACCTTTGAAATTTGAGATTGCTTTATCCTACTCAGAACACCGAATACAACTAGAGAGTACTGTAGTGCCTAAAACTCAACCAAAAACATCCATCACAGCTCTGTAAACATCCTGCGGCTCCTCTATAGTTCTTTCCACGTTCTTCGTTACAACCACGGCTTCCTCGTGATGGTCTCCCTTCAGCTCCCCATGTTCCGTCTCCTCCGGCAGCGTCTGAACCTCCGCCTCACCAAAAGAACAGAAACCGTGATCCGAAATCAGTATCAGTCTATTTTCCTCATCCTCCAAGAACCCTGTATCAAACAGTATCTCCCCCAGCCTTTCATCCATCTTCTTGTACCAGTCCAGGACCATGTTCTCGCCCCAGTGGAAGTGCTGAACCCTGTCCAGCGTAGTAAAGACGGATACCAATACATCAGGCCCCTCGTTTAACATCTCCTTTGTCTTCTCTGTAACCTTTTCCAGCTCATCCTTCCACTCCTCTTCCGTGGTAGGAAGCCCGTAACCGACAGGCTCAAAATCTACTCTGTAACTGTATGTTGGAACCACGAAGGGAACGTTCAGTGCTCTGACATCCTTTTCCTCCAACTCGTCCCACAGAAAGTCCACGTCCAGGTCTTCTCTCTCCACGATATTTCCATCTTCCACGAACTCCCTGTGTCCATGTTCATCGTAATAACTCCCGGAGAACATACCACACCATATAAGCGGAGAAAGCGGTTCTTCCTCCAACACAACGGTCCCAGCATCACATTCCTCCACAAGCCTCTTCCAGTTGGGAAGCTCGTCCAGATTAGGTTTTATCATCTTCCATGTGGCAGCGTCCACACCAAGTACAAGAAATGTCATAGTATCAAACCACGATTCCTCCGCCGTTTATCCTTCCGTTTCTATCTATAACGAAACGTCCTGTCTCCATTATCTCGTTAAATCCATCAACTACCACAGGCTTCTCCAGCTCAAGCACGACCTCTCCCACCTCATGCTGTCCCAGTTCGTCCGTGTTCCCTTCCACAGCCTTCAGTGTAGAGGAGTCCAGCCTCTTCTTTATTTTACTGATACAACCCTCAGATTCCTGCGTTGTACATTTGAAGGTTATTTCTTCCTTTTTCCTTATTTCATCTGGATTTATCCAGAAAACGTTTGCATCTACTTTTTTTGTTACTTCTGGAGCATCTGAGACCTCTGATACTACATCACCTCTTTCCACTCCATCTACGTTCAGTACAAGACCCTTCGACTCGCCTGCTTCAGCCTTTTCTACTTCCTTGTCAAACTCCTTTACCTCTTCCACCTTTGCTTCCTCGTCCATCGGAAGAACCTTCACGGTGTCACCTTTCTTGACCGTCCCTGATTCCACTTTACCCACAACCACTTCTTCACCATCGACGTCATAAACGTCCTGTACCGGAAAACGCAGCGGTTTCTCCGTCGGCTCCGGCTTCGTTTCAAAACTCTCCAGTGCCTCCAGAACCGTCGGCCCGTCGTACCATCCCAACCCACTGGACCTCTCTACAACATTGTCCCCCTCTTCGGCAGATATAGGAACCACATAGTTCGGATCTATGTTTATCTCATCCAGAAACTCCTCCAGATCCTCCCTGACCTCCTCGTACCTCTCCTCCCTCCTTCCGACCAGATCCATCTTGTTCATAGCCACCACGACCTGATCTATACCAAGCAACGAAAGTATGTACGCGTGCCTCTTGGTCTGAGGCATAACACCCTCCTTCGCATCGACGACCAGCACGCCGGCCTCGGCCTGCGAGGCGCCGGTTATCATGTTCTTGATAAACTCTTTGTGGCCCGGAGCATCGATAATCGTATAGTTCCTCTCATTGGTCGAAAAAAATGTCTGTGCAGTATCTATAGTGATCCCCTGGTCCCTCTCCTCCTTCAGATGGTCCATGACATGGGCGAACTTCACATCGCCTTCCTTGTCCTTCACGTCCATGAGCTTGTCTGCAGAAAGCGACTTCGTATCGTAGAACAATCTCCCAATCAACGTCGACTTTCCGTGATCTACATGTCCTACCAACACCATCTTCAAGTTTTCCTTTTCCGACATAGTATCACATATACCCCAATGCTCTCAACTTTTGCATAATTTTTTCCTTGTCCTGTGATCTTCCACTCCTTTCACCTTCTTCCGTTTCTTCAACCTCCTTCAACATTCCATCAATGGAAGTTATCTCTGATTCAACGGGAGTGGTGCATGGCTCGCAACCGAGGCTATTTCCTGTCCAGCATAATTTTCCATTTCTCTCACACATTATTACATGGTTATCGACTTCGACATCCCAAACCCTCCCCTCGTAATTAATTATTTTAGGCTCTTCACTCAGTCTTGGTGTAGAGAAGTTTTTCCCAGGAAAGTAAACCACCCAACTTTCTCTATCTTTTGAAAGACTGACAGGATATCCTAACTTCAAGCCAATTTCTAAGACATCATTTGCCAATTTCCATGAGGCAGTTGTATATTTTTTAAAACTATCATCTTCGTTAAACGAACCATCTCCCTTCATCATTGTTTCTAGGAGATGCTGCAGTAAATTTTTATCTAAGTTTTTAACCCACTTGGGTATGTATTTTTCTCTAGAGGTGCCCAATTGCTGAAAATATTTAGCTAAGGGGGGGTTAGATACAGAAATTCTTTCTTTGTTTCTACTAGGGGTCAAACCTAAATCTTTTATGTCTTCATAGATCTCATCGTAATATCCGTCCTCGTTCTGACAAATAATAATTCTTCTCGATCTCCTACTGTATCCTTCTGATAAAAACCAGCCCAAGACCTTTAGAAACGACTCTAGCTTAAACTCGTGTTTATATTTTTCCTCAGAAGAATCTTCATCTAATGACAAAAATTTGTCTGGAACTTTAAATTTTTCCTTTTCTTTTCCAGACCATTCACAGTCTCTTTTAAATTCTATACTTGCGGGTTTTAGTTTGTCAAATACATCGTCGGTTCTTTCTAATTTAAAACTGTCTTCGGTAGGAATACTCATATATCTAGGTTTTACAGTTTTGTTAAGCCATCGTGTAATAGTGGGTCTTGAAACCCCAATCTTATCGGCAATTTCTTGGTGAGTGGATCCCCCGTCTCTCATTCTCAATGTAGACTCGTATCGTTCTCTGTCTCTCTCAACCTTTTCCATCCTCCCCTTTCTTTTTCTGAATCGGTTTTT
This sequence comes from Nanobdellati archaeon, assembly GCA_022257805.1. Lineage (GTDB taxonomy): Archaea > Aenigmatarchaeota > Aenigmatarchaeia > PWEA01 > PWEA01 > PWEA01. The sequence continues at coordinate 868 of JAKOPB010000047.1, read as the reverse complement.
GTATCGTCTTCTGTAGTATAACCTGTGATTTGGAGTGACAAGAAGGTCTATACTTGCATTTTTTATATGGAAAAGGGAGCCATTGTACTCGTAACGGAAAATATCTTTCGGCCTTTCGAATTGAAGTTCTCCGCTCCCATCTAGGGTTGCTACCTCATGTTCTTCCGTGATCTCGTCTATACCCTTCAAACCTTCAGATGTTAGTATTCTAGTATCTTCAGAAAAACACCTATATCTTTCCCCGTCCTCCGCGAAGTACAGCGGATTCACAGGAAGATCCTCCCGCTTTATGTATCTCCATATATCCACCTCGGTCCAGTGCAGCAACGGATGCACTCGTATATGCTCCTCCTCTTCCTTCTTCGTCTTGTACTGTCCCCACATCTCCGGAGGCTGATCCTCGTAGTCCCACTCAAACTCGTCGTCCCTCGGCGAGTAGTACCTCTCCTTCGCTCTAATACCATGTTCGTCCCTTCTTATCCCGAGAAAAAGAGCGTCGAATCCTTCCTCGTCTATTTTTTTCTTCAAAGCCTCCGTCTTTCTGAGGTTACAGCACTCCAGACTCTCGTCGGGGCCCACGCCCTCCTCGTCAGCCTCATCGTTGTACGCGATCTTCAGATCCAGATTCCACTTCTCAGCCAGCTCGTCCCTGAAGTCGTACATCCTCTGGAAGTGGTAGCCCGTGTCGATGTAGATCATAGGGAATGGAATATCTCCAAAGAAAGCTTTCTTGCATAACCAAGCAAGGGTCGTACTGTCCTTGCCCGCGGACCACAACGCAGCGACGTCATCGAAGTTGTTGTACGCTTCCCTTATTATGTATATGCTTCTCGCCTCTAACTCGTCTAACCTGTCCATAAGATCACCT
>JAKOPB010000044.1 GCA_022257805.1 Nanobdellati archaeon | reverse complement strand
GGACCTTGAAGGTATGACGCTGGCTGTCCAGGGCTTCGGAAACGTGGGTAAACACCTTGTAAAGTCCGCCCAGGAGATGGGTATGGATGTGGTTGCGGTTACGGATGCAGGCGGTGGTGCGTATGACAAATCCGGCCTTGAATACGAAAAACTAGAGGATGCTGTAGATGAACACGGGACTGTAGCTGAATCACCCTACGACGGAATAACGAACGAGGAGCTTTTTGCACTGGACGTGGACGTACTTTCACCTGCTGCTATAGAGAACGTGATCACGGAGGAAAACGCCGACGATATAAAGGCGGACATACTGGCTGAGGCGGCCAACGGTCCTGTAACACCAGGGGCTGACAAGATACTACAGAATAAGGATGTATTTCAGATACCCGACTTCCTCTGCAATACAGGCGGTGTGACCGGTTCATACTTCGAGTGGGTGCAGAACAAGTACGGCTACAGCTGGACCATGGAGGAGTTCAGGGAGAAGCTAGACAAAAAACTGACCGAGGCCTTCGAGGAGGTGTACGACTTCCACAGGGACAATAACATAAGTATGAGGGACGCCGCCTACGCCCTCGCTGTTAAAAAAGTCCTAGAGGCCATGAGACTGAGAGGGGAAATATAGGTGATGATATGAAGCTCTCGTGTGAAGTTTTTGTTAACGATGTTCTTCCTGCTGTCAGAGCAATCTTGGCCAAAGATCTCGTCGAGGAGCACGGTTTGACTCAGAGAGAGGCTGCCAGACGTCTTGATATGACACAGCCAGCGGTTTCACAGTACAAAAACAAACTAAGAGGTAGGAGGGTAAAAAAGATCGAATCTTCGGAAAGAGTTTCCAGTAAGATAGAAGTTCTTGTGGAGGATGTTGCGAAACAGAGAATAGATATGGAAGAGTATGATGAACGTTTCTGTGAGATATGTGAAGCGGCTCGGATGGATTCTATTCTGGAAAGCAGATTCTCTTGTGATGTTAACCAATAATTAATTTCCGGGAAAAATCAAACTATCCTTTGTAAGTGTACCCTTCGTCCTCTTCATCTCCAAAGACCTTTTCTTTAACCTTTTCCTTGAGATCCCCAAAGTTTTCCCTGGTTGATTTTTGACTTGGGCTGCTGTATCCTTTATCCGGATCATAACCTTCCTTTGGAGGTAGGAGCATGTAAATCAGCAAGCCGACTAAAATTATTCCAAGAACTCCTGATAATATCCATAGCCATGGTATTGCGAGTTCCTCTTCTATTCTATCCATTTCTTCGATTATTTCAAACCTCAGGCTCTCGGCCTCACTTATTTTTTCCTCTGCCGTTACGTAATCATCTCTACCAATCGCTTCTTCTGCAGCTGTCAGAAGGCTTCTAAAGTTTGACAACTTTTGATCTACATGGTCGACATCCGTTTCTTTGGCCAGTTTCTGGAACCTGTCTTCAAGGTATTCTGTGTCGTCTTCTATACTTTGATATCTTTCTTCTATACCGACTTCATCCCCTTCCTGTGGATGTACCCATAACTCACCTCCAGCCGATTCGAGGTTTTCAGGACCGAAGGTGTAGTTTATTGGGTATTTACCTACCGGAGCTCCTTCAAGGGGAGTAAAGTTAACCATGAAGTCCCCGGAATCCTTCTGGTCCAGATCGAAGTTGGACGGTTGTATACTGAACCAGTCCTCTGGGAATCCGGCTTCCAATCCCATGTTTAAGCCCTTGAGATCCCTGGTACCGGTATTTTCGACCGTGATATTGTTGGTTTGCCATTCACCGGCCGTTACGTTTACTATGTTTCTCTCCTGTTCAACATCGATATCAGGTTCTCCACAGTAGTCTTCGGCAGAGAGACACCTTTCCTGTATATCCCTGCAGAAATCAGGACTGGCATCGGTAACCTCTTTGATCTGATAAACTTCGTCATCGTCACATTCCCAGCCCCCGCAAGTAACGTTTTCCCATTCGCCGTAGTAACAAGCATCTGGTGCTAAGTTCCTAGTAGATCCTGTGTCTTCCCTGTCACCACCATCCCACGTCAATACTGCTTTGTAGCCATATTCGATGTCCACTTCCAGTGATACTTCCTTTTCGAATGTACCGTATCCCATTAGAAAGTCTTTGTAATCAATGGTTTGCTTCCCACTTTCTGCCCAGTATTCTTCGTCCTCCTCCTGGTCTCCGTACCGGAAAAACACTCTTACATCTTCCTCAAGTCCTATTTCTACGACCTCTCCTTTGAGTACCGCATAGTCAGAGCCTATCTCTACGGGAGTCAGTGAATAAACCTCAGGGGTATTGTATACTTCTACTTCTGTATCAATAGATTCTCCCACTACCTCCACCTCAATTTCGTAATCCCCGGAAGAACTGATTGATGTGTTTATCTTTACTGTTTCAGTCCCACCCCCGGAAATTGTAACGGTTTTTACATCTTCTTCACTACCGTCAACGTAGAACACGACATCGTATTCATATTCATTTTCACCGAGGTTCTCCACGTCGACACTGATATCGAACTGCTCGTCCACGTAGACTTCCTTGGGATCGGCCTCAAGATTGTCTAGCTCAACCTCAGGAGCCGTCGAGAATTTAATACTGTCTCCTTCGCGTGTTTCTTCTTCAAGTTCCAAGATTGCTCTGAATGTGTATTCTGTTTCGGAATCAAGACCAGTTACAGTACTGGAGAACTTTCCTGTGGAATCCATACTCTCTTCTTCCGTTTCCACCGGATCCTCACCGGTGGTCAGGTACTTGAAGGAAACGTTTGTCAGCTCTTCTCCGATCTTGCCCTCGTTTCCGAGAAGCTCGCCTCTAAGCAAAGCCGAATTGGTAGTGATCTCTTCTGGTTCAAGAGTTCTGACGTAGATTTCGGGCTCTGTCTCGAAGGTTTGAATATCACCTTCTGTTACGTTTTCATCTCCCCATCCAATAACTGCCCTGAATTCATACTTGGTATCGTAGTCCAGACCCTCAAGCTCTTCATCGAAGCTTCCCTCTTCAGTCACTTCCTTTCCTTCTGTTTCCTGCCACTCTCCTTCCCCGTCTTCCGTCCAGTTAAAGTATGTGTTTACGTCGTCCTCTACACCTGTTTCCGTTAAATTACCCTTCAGAACCGCCGAGTTGTGTGTTATATCTTCAGCATCCTTTGTTTCCACCGACGGATAGGCCTCTGTCGTGAATTCGAATACATTGCCCTCCGTGCTGTTCAAACCCTCATTCCATTTGGCAACAGCCCTGAATTCATATGTTGTGTCGTTGTCGAGACCGTTGATTGTTTTATTAAATGTCCCTGCATCTTCCATCGTTCCTACATAAACTTCTTCCAGATCCTCGCTCAGTTCATCTTCTTCATAGTGGAAAGACAGATTGACCTCTTCAATGTCCCCTGTGTTTACCCATCCTCTCAGAGTTGCCGAGGTGTAGTTCACTTCTTCAGCGTCGAGGGTCTCTATTTCAGGGTCGTCGGCCGAGGCGAGTGGAATCATCAGAAGTGCTGCAAGTAAAATAAAAGAACCAAAAGCCATACTTTTTTCGAGTTTTTTCATAGTGAACCCTCCTTATACAGTATCTAATCTTAAAATCCGTGAATATTTAAGCTTTTTAACTTCAATCTAACCCTCTCTCTTCCTACGACCGGTTTCCTCGGAAGATTCCGAGCTGCTTTCGATAGCTGCCTCGTCGGCACTCTTGTAGTTGTAATCCTTTACACCGTATTTATGTTGATCACCTTTTTTCAGGAACCTGTAAAAAACAGCTCCCCCTACACCCATCAATATTACTATACCTGCTACAGCGGCCAGGAAAGTCGGTGTCAGCAACTCTTCGTCTTCTTCGATTGTCTGTGGATCAATCTGTGGGTCCTCGTCCACTTCTTCCGGTGTCGTATTAAAGGTCCATGTGTTCGACACCACCGAATCTGAGTCATCCTCCAAAACTACGTACCATTCATAAGTTTCATCGTGCTCCAGGTTGGTCCAGGTCACAGATACTTCTTCGTCAACCACGTTTTCTCTGGTGTTTATCAAGGAATCATCGGATGCATCGTAAAAGCTCACGTTCATATGTTTGTCATGGGGATGTGATACCGTAACTCTTAGATCGGTGTATTCTTCAATTCCCTCAGATCCGTCGCTAGGCCATGGATCCGTCGTCTCGGGAACCTCTCTTTCTGTTGTGAAGTTCAATAAAGAACCTGTTTTTTCTTCATCTGAAACACCCTCGACCACGGACTTGAACTCGTATACAGTTTCCGGTTTTAGGCCTTCGATACTGTATCTGAAAACACCCTCTTCGGTTATTTCCTCGCCCTCCGTTTCTGTATAGTTCTCGCCCTCCGTTTCTCTCCACCGGAAGAAGATCTCGGCCTCTTCAGCATCCAGTTCGGTGACCTCGGCTGCCAGAACTGCAGATTCATGTGTTACGTCCTCGGCCGGAATGGTATCGAAGGACAGGTGGTATTCCTCGATAGAATAGTCCTCGCTTCTAAAATGCTTCTCATCACCTGTAGTTTCATTGTCGTTCCACCGAACAACTGCCACGTAAGTGTATATGGTATCTGGTTCCACATTTATTATGTCCTGAAACCTTCCGATTTCGTCCATCGACTGCTTGG
>JAKOPB010000013.1 GCA_022257805.1 Nanobdellati archaeon | reverse complement strand
TCTATCATATCAAACTCAAAATCGTAAGACATATTTTATCCCTTGGTTATTTCCGACCTGTATATTTAAATTTCCTTCGTGGTCCTTAAAATTTTATGCAATTGCATCCACAAAGTCAGAACTTCCTCTGTATGTCTCAATTAACATCATATTTTCCTCCGTACCCCAGGGGTAGACGCCGATAAACAACTTAAAACCGAGGTCATGTAGACGATTTCACCTGGTTTATCATTTTCACCCAAAGAAAAAATGGTTTTAAAATTCTAAATCCTTTTCAACTTGTCTGCAAGATCTCCTGGACTTTCATATTCAATAATCTCTTCGGATATGCCCTCCAGTGTCTTTGATATGTCGGAACCTTTATCAGCTATAGTATATACAGGGATTCCCTGGCTCCTGGCGTAACCAGTTTCTATCCCCAGCCCAACACCTTTCTCTGTGAGATCTACAAACATCAGATCGGACGAATCGATCTCCTCAAATGTTTCCTTCATAAGTTCTTCGGCCTCCATTTCTTCATCCCGATTGTAGTCCTTCGTTGTCATACATGAGACCTCGAAACCTGACTCCTCGAGAACTTCCACGATGTCCTGAATTTTTTCTTGGTTGGCAGCATCTGTATGGTATTTTATACTCAGAAAAGCCTTCATTTTATCACCATACATCATCTGTTTTCAAATACGTACTTAAGCCTAAGCATATCTTTCCGGAAGCCTCATATAAACCTCGGAGTACGATCCATATAATTCCTGTAGTTTTCCGGCTTATCCAGGCCGTCCATAACTTCTTCCTCCTCTTTGATGGCCAGCTTATAGTAAAAATAAACAAGAACAGGTAGTATTGCAAGGGTCAGTATAGAGGGCCAGTGTATGAACCAGCCGGTAGCTATTAGTATTATCCCAAGGTACTGTGGATGGCGAGAATATTTGTATATACCAGAGGTTACAAGATCCTTATTTTTTCTGTTTTTGTAGAGGGTTGTCCAGCCCACGATGATAACTATCATTCCTACCAAGCTCACGAAAGCTCCCGCCAATTTCCATATATTCATCCCAAGACTCTGGCCCATGAAGCTGAAGGTTAGGATAGCTGCCTGATCAGGAGGTGTACCTGCAGGCGAAAAAAGGGCCGCCGAGGAGAGGTATATAGTCAATGGAATTCCGTACATCTCAACGAAAAGGGATACTATGAAGGCTGTGTATATGCCCATGGATTTCCACTCTACATGACGGCGAAAGGATAGAGGCAAAAGGAAGGCAAGAAATAATGCAGCATTGAGTGTTACGAGGTCCCATCTACCCTCCACAACCATGGACTCAACGTCTCCTGATACAAACCAGCTCACGTGCTCCAGAAAGGAAGGTAATGAAAGTACTGCCAGAATGCCAAGTATTATGAATACTATCCTACGTTTGTTCATAAGATTTTATTTACATTGACAAGAATAAAAAGTAAATTCTCTTCTTCTCGAATTATAATTGGTTGAACCAGAAAGCCCTATCTCAAAAATTTAAGTAGTTTCAGGGATAAGGTAAACATAATGAAAAAGTATATTATCATTGTTTTACTTTTTCTGTCCTTGGTAATTGTTTCTGGTTGCATAAGTGAAGAGGTAGAGTTGGAAGTTTTTGCAAGGGAAGGTGGAGCTACAGAACCTGAGGAAGGAACGTACAGTCATGAGGAAGGCAAAGAAGTGGTTGTAGAAGCAATACCAGAAGAAGGCTACAAATTCCAGGGGTGGGAAAGGACCGGCAGCGCAGAGGAGTGTGACCAGTACGACAGGGTCTGCACCTTTACCATAAAAGAAGATTCCTCACTGGCAGCACATTTTGCCGAGGAAGAAACAAGGCCCACGTATAATCTAGATGTAACCGTAGAGGGACAGGGTTCTGTGGAGATAGATCCTTATGAGGAAGAGTACGAAGAAGGTGCAGAAGTAACTCTCGAGGTCGTACCCGAGGAAGGGTGGGTCTTCAACGAATGGGCTCTTGAAGATGTAATTAATGAAGATGATGAAGACGACCAAGACGTTATAACACTGACGATGGACAGCAACAGGAAAGTCATTGCTTACTTTGTGGAGGACGTGGGAGAACACGAACTGGAAATGATTGACATGGAGGGAGGTACCACGGTTCCGGAGCCAGGAACCCATATCTACGAAGACGACGAAGAAGTAATCGCAGAGGCTATGCCCGACGAAGAGTGGCAGTTCCAGGGCTGGGAGATGGAAGGCAGTGCCGTGGAATGCGATACCTACAATAAGATATGCAACTTCACGATAAAAGAGGACTCCATGCTTGCTGCGCACTTCACCGAGGAAGAGATCGATGAATATGAACTGGACTTAGGTGTCTATACCAACGGCGGGACGACTGATCCGGAGCCAGGTACGTACATCTACGAAGAGGGGGAGAAGGTGACTGTAGAAGCAATCCCTGACGACGGTTATAAGTTCCAGGGCTGGGAGATGGAAGGAAGTACCGAGGACTGTGCATGGAATGAAACCATCTGCGAGTTCATCATAGACGAGAACTCGCTTCTCGGGGCACACTTCGATTTAGAACACGAACTACACTAAAATATTGATAGAAATCAAAACAGGAATGAATCCAGGTCCTTCAGGACCCTGATGAAATCTTTTGTAGATGAAAAACAATTAAATAGATATCATGTCTAAAAAGTTTTTTGAGTGTCAGGTTTGTGGTGACATCCACTATGGAGAGGCTGGGCCGGCCATCTGTCCTACCTGCGGCTCTGAAGAGGCTTATGAAGAAATTGAGGAAATAGAAGCCAAAGAGGCGACCGGTCTTTGATGAAGGTTGAAGCAGAGGTAAGGGACATAAAGAACGAAACGCACGATGTCAAAACCTTCAGGCTAGATCCAGAACAGAGAGTAAATTTTACTCCAGGACAGTACTGCTTGGTGTCCATAATCGGTTCAGAGGAACACAAAGGTACAAAAAAACCGTTTACCTACGCGAATTCTCCAACAAAGAACTACGTAGAGCTGACCATAAAGAGGATAGGTGAATTCACATCGACGATGCACAACCTGGGGGTCGGTGACAGGCTACTACTAGACGGTCCCAGAGGTGAGTTACTGAACTTTGATGAGACCGTGGAGGAGGACGTCGTCTTTCTGGCGGGTGGATCGGGGATTACTCCCTTTATATCTGCTATTAGGTACGCAGTGGATCTAGATCTCGAGAACCATATGACCCTAATCTTCAGCAACAGAACCAAAGAAGACATAATCTTTGAGGACGAACTAAAGGAAATAAATCAGATGGAAAAATTCAATATAGTGAGCACACTGAGTGACGACTGGCCGGAGGACTGGGACGGTGAAACCGGGATCATAGACAGGGAAATGGTGACTAAATATGTGGACAAACCGGGTGAAAAGATCTGGTATATATGCGGACCGCCGCCGATGATAGACGCGATGAATGAACTCCTTCAGAATTTGGATGTTCCTGAGACAAACGTAAGGTACGAGAACTGGATGATTCCTGGCAAAGGAGACAATTGATAAACAAATCTCTTCTAATTCAGTTCAAATATAAAAAAATTTGCGTATAAATATAACCGTAAACTTTTTTTTGAGGATTGTGCCCCATGTTCGACATAGAGAAGTGGAGGAAGGAGAAAGGAACGGGAGAAAATCTCAAGGACAAGCTGAACGACGAGGGATATGTTCCTCTTTCATCTATGGAAACGAAGAGCAAGAAAGATCTTAAAAAAGAACTTCCTGACGACTACATGATAGTGGATTGGGATGTCAAGACAAATCCTATATACGCACAGGCGATGTACAGTGAAGAAGATGAAAAAATCTTCTTTTTGAACAGTTCAGGAAGTTATATCGGTGAAGCAGAAAAAGATCAGTAGCCTTTGGATATCCATTCAATTTTAAATTCTACTTTATCTGAGAAAGTATATTTTCTATAGTCCCGTCGTCGTAGATATTGTTCTCGGAGGCTGGTGTTCCATGACCCGGTAGTAGCACGGATATCTTACCAAAATCTTTTACCCTCCTAAGAGATTCCTTTATGGCTTCTTCGTCCCCGCCTGGTATATCCGTCCTTCCAAATCCATCGGTGAAGATGAGATCGCCTGATATAAGAACCCTTTTATCCTCGTCCCAGAGAACTATGGAACCCGGAGAATGTCCAGGCATGTGGAAGACCTTGAACGAATAATTTTCTGTACTGACTACATCGCCTTCTTCGATACGTTCGTCCACTTTCGGTGGTTTGAAGTCGGCATCGAAAAAACTGCACATACTTGTTTCCTCATTGAGTTCAGCTTTATCATGAGCAATTAAATTGGCGCCGAGCTTTTCCTTGAACTCTTTTGCAGCTCCGGTGTGATCGAAGTGTTCGTGTGTCAGTAATATCTTTTTGATGTTGTTTTTGTCCACGTCGAACCTGTCCATCTGCTCCAATGTTTCTTCAACGAAGGTTCCCGTACCGGCGTCCACCAGGAGCTCGCTATCTACACAGTAGACATTTGAATCCATTCCGGCGCCGTTGAGTAGTAGTATATTATCAGTTATCCGCATAGGTTAGTATTTCAGAGAAAAACTTAAATAGGTTTTCATCTACTAAAAAATTCTGACAGGCCTTTTACACATTCCGGAAAACTCAAACCTTCATCTTCAAAGGATATGTTATCCCCATACAGTTTCTCCAGTTCATCTCTCAGAAAGTCGGGTATCTCATCATCTCTCCGGATGTCCGCACCAGAACAGTAGAGAATTTTTATAGAAGGAAACTGGTACTTGCTTTTGAGTTTTGCGTTGCCCTCCTTATCTAACAAAATTTCGTATTCCAAACGCTTTAAGTCGTCATCCCTCTCTTCGTATGTATCTACCGAAATCTTCTTGGTAAAGCCCTCCGCCTCATCAACATTACCGGAATTTACTTCTGTAATCTTTACAACGGAATCCACATCCGGTGGAAAATCCTTGTTATATTTAAACCTTTCCAAATCCTGTGGGGAGCTCATGGTTATAAACTGTACCTGAAACTTTTATTCTTTTTGATATTTCTTAGAAATTTAAACCAGCGGTCTAAATATTCTATAGTTAAGCCTGTGATAACATGCCGTCATTGAAGGAAAGACTGGAAGAGTCGGAAGAGGAAATACTTATGAGCTTCAAACCAGCCAGGAGGCGCTTTGTAAGAGAATATACAGCAGCACTGGTCTGGTTTATAATAGCTGTCGTTCTGTTGTTATTTGACTGGAACTTTCCCTTTCAAGAAGAACTTCTGAATCCAGAACTTCTTGGATCGGCCTTTTTCTTCTCTGCAGCCTTGATTTTTTTCGTCTATGCGGAGGCGAGGAGATATGTGGAAAAATACATAATAACCGATACAGCAATTTACGAGGACATAGGTGTATTCGCCAACAGAAGTACGAATCTACCCTTCATGAAACTACAGAGATGTGGTATACACAGACCATTTCTGGAAAAAATAGTCGGTGTTGGTGATGTCAGGGTTGATGCCGGTCAGGACTTCTTCATAATAAAGGGAATACCCAATGCAGGAGAGGTACATGACTTGATCGACAGCAGGATGAGGGAGGTCATGGGCGGTGGGAATATTGCAGCAGTACACCAGTAACTAATCCCGTATATGCATATGATCAGACAGAAGCCTCTCTTCCTCCTTTTCGCCTAACCTCAGAAGAGCAACAACCGTTAAAACACTGAAGATTGTAACCATGCTACCGGAAATCCATGTGGAAAGTATACCTTTGCCCTGAACACCTAACAAAAGCATGTACATGGAAAACGTCAAAGGCACGGCCAGGGCAAAAAATCCCTTAGGTCCTATCATGTATAGTAACTCGTCTGGAGCAAATAAAAATCTATTCCTTCAAACCTGACGATATCCTTCCAAAAGTAGCCCCCTTCACGTAGTCCAAGAATTCATCAACTGCCCCGATACAGTTGGTTTTTGCAGTTTCCGTATCCTTCTTTAACTCTTTCTTTGTCTCTGAAACTGTTTCGTCCTCTTCCGGACCGCCTTTCATGGAATCCACGTATCTATCCAACTCGGCTAAAAACGGGTCTGAACCAATCGACACTTTTCTCCTGTCCTTGGGTCTTTCATAATAGTCCATGGGAGTTTCCTTGGAGATCAAAAAACCTCTGTATTCTTCGAAGTTTCTCTTCCAGTTATCGAAATCAAACTCCTCCTCTTCATCGAGTATGAGATCTGCAGCATACTCGGCAAGTTCTTCACCCTTCTGGGCTCTTTCAATCAGCTTTCCTCGCTTCTGGTTCTCACCACTTCCCAGGACCGCCTCCATGTATTTATCCGCCTCCATAGGGTCTACAGGCCACACACAGTTAATTCTTTTCCTCAAAATAATCTCCATGTCCAGCCTGGCCTTTCCATCTGAAACTTCGATGCTGTATTCAATCTCCCTTTCTCCTGGCTGCGATTCCGGATCAACGCCTTCAAGTGACCATGCAAACGTTCCACGCTCCTCGTCGGAAAGTTTATCCTTTACCCAGGTCTTGAGCTCCTCATCATGTCTCTTTGCATGACGCATAAAGAGCTCAGGAAGACCGGAGAAAACCCTGTAACTGTATTTGGTTTCAGGAGCAGTTATCTCTTCCTCCCTCTTTGATCTGTAAACTCTGTTCCATTTGCCTTTCAAATCTATCTCTCCTGCTTCACGGAGCTCCTCGGTAATTTTCTCCGGAGGTTCCCTTGTTGTTACTCCGGCTTCTCTGCCTCTTTCTGTTCTTACTCTCGTACGGTACAGTTTATTCTCACCTTCACTTTCTAATCTGTTTATTATAGACTGTCTGATCTTCCGGGAGCTAACCTTGCTGAAATCTCTACGCAGGACCCTTAGTGGTACACCATCTGGATTTACCACGTCTTCATATTGTCCGACAAATGGTACCAAATACTCGGCCAGCTTCTCTATCCTTTCTTTTTTCAGACCACGTTTCTCCTGTTTCAGAGATTCCGAATCTGCCTCAAGAAAATACTCTTTGCCGTAGGGCTCTGTGGTATCAAGCCTGCCCCTTAACTCGACCTTTACCCCATCCTTAAGTCCCTCATCACCGATCTTGTCCTCGATATCGGATTCCTGTAATCCACAAACCCTTGCAGAGGTGAGGTCGTCTGTGTTGAGATAGAAGTTCTCGCCGTCGTATCTAAGATCTCCTGCGATCCTACCTTTCTGACCGATATAGTCTTCGGAGATTTTGATATAGTCTTCCTCTGACATGTCTATATTATTGAACTTAAAACTTAAGTATCAAGAGCTATAGGGCCCGGGGTGTTAAGATTGAGGGAAAAACAGTAAACAATTTAAATGCCTTAAAACATGTAAGGTCTTATGTCAGAGGACGAAACTTCTGAAGAACTTCGTGAAAACAACACCGAAAATATCATAAAAGATGCAAAAGCCATCTTCGCCATCGAAAACCAAAACAACGGACTGGAAGATGTTAAAGTTCCTGTGATAGGATACTACGAACTACTCAAGGCCCTCGAAGGAGAAACAGAAGACGGTTTCTTTGGATACGTGGATGACATAGATCTCCAGGAAGTGTATGATTCTCTCAGAGAAGTTTCCAAGGCGAGGGATGAGCTGGACATATTCTACCGCGAGAGTGGTTTCAACGAGCCTTTCAGAACTCTTTTAAAACACCCGGAAGGTCCGGGTATAGCTGCAGAAAAGCTATCAGACGAAGAAGAGAGCTTGTGCATCTACATGTCAGGAGCTGAAGTACCGGAAGACTACAACGAAAACTGCCTGGAAGAAATTGAAAAGGCCCTGGAAAACGGATCTTTACGAAAGTACACAGATCAATGATTTCAGCCAGGTTTACGTACAGAGTACCTCAGAAGTCTTTATATACTTCGTCGACGTCCCTGACGGTAGTTGGAGATCTACTATCGTCGCTCGAAGGAATCCTTCTGTGACATCCTTCTTCGGAAATATCAACAGGTGATCTTCCCAGCGAAACGACCTCCAGACCTTCTTCATATCCATTGGAATTTATATACTCCGTCATTTTGTCACCAATTAGTAATTACCACTCCTACTATTTAAAAGATTGGGTTATTTTGGACGTCGACCGCAAAAAATATGGATATGGATTAAACTGCTTTGCCAAGATACAGATTATGCTTGCTTTTCAGTATCTCCACGGTAACCCTTTCACCAACCGGGATGTTTCTTCCGTTAAGTATGGTTATCGTCCTGTGGTTCGATACGCCTAACTTCTGTCCAGGATTCCACCCAGGTGCCAGTACCTTAACGCCTGTTTTTTCTCCTCTTTCAAATACCTTTGGGAGTGAAAAACTCATCCTCTCTATACCAAAGTCTTCGGGTTGAAGTATAAGTTTGGTACCGTGCCTTTCCTCCATCCTCTCCAAGCTGTCGTAAAACTTTTTCCACGAAACTTCTTCATAGTCGTCAACACTTCTTCCGTTCCTATGTTCCCTGTACTTTTGAATTCCGAGACCAGGCCAATTTTCGCCTGCGCTTTTTCTCTTGGCGTATCTTATCACTTCTTCTATATCCTCATCGTTAAGACCGTTGATCCATACCGGGGCTATCAGTAGATCTACATCACTGTTAGCTATGGTTTCTGCACTGTCCAGGACTTTGTCGAGATTGTATCTTTCGGTTCCTGCCATAAACTTTGCCGTTTTCTCATCCAGGGAGTTTATTGTAAGGTTTACCCTGTCCATGCCCGCCTCCTCCAGTTTTTTCACCATTTTTTTATCCAGAAGCATACCGTTGGTCTGCATGGAAACAACACCCACGTCCTCCAGGCCAGAAAGCCTA
>JAKOPB010000107.1 GCA_022257805.1 Nanobdellati archaeon | reverse complement strand
TCAGATTTTTCTTCAGAATTTTCAAAGTTTCTCTCGAACGCGTTTTGAATTACGGAATCCATTTTCTTTTCAACCTCCTTTCTATATTTTTTGAAATATGTTTTCTAACACCGAAATTTTTTTAAGGTTTCACACGAAACCTTCAACTGCCCAAGAATTAGTACAAATCAATTTAACTAACCCAAGAAAAGCCTACATCGCAAACTTGCCCAAGTTTGCGCGGATTCGATTTGCCCAACTTCCAACCGATGCCCAGTCGGATGGAAAGTCAGTTATTTCTTAACCCAACTATTTACTAACATTTCATACCTTTATTTATAAAGTTTTCCCTTGACATCAAATAAATCAAGTATCCAACATATAGTTTACAAGCAATATTTCGGAAGATTTAAAAACGAGCACCGACAGACTTCTTCTATATGAGAGCTATAATACTCGCAGGTGGACACGCCACCAGGCTTTGGCCCGTGACGAAAAAACGAGCGAAACCGCTTCTACCTCTGGCAGGGAAACCGATACTCTCCCACATACTGGACGACCTCGAGGAGATGGATGAGGTCGAGAAGATATACGTGACCACGAATCAGAAGTTCGAGGAGGAGTTCCGAGCCTTTCTCTCCAGCCGCAGCGACAAGAACGAACTAATCATAGAGGAACAGGAGTCCGAGGAAGAGAAGCTGGGAGCCTTATGGGGAATAATAAACGTGATCAAGAGCAGAGGGGAAGACGACTACCTCGTGATAGGCGGAGACAACTACTACAGTTTCGACCTCCGTGATTTCATAGAGTTTTCCAAGGAGAAAAACGCGACTACGAACGCATGCTACGAACTGGAGGATATGGAGGAGGCCAAGAGCTACGGGATAGCCGTGTTCGATGAAAACAGGAAGATGGAAGAATTCCAGGAAAAACCCGAAAGCCCGGAGTCAAAGACCGCATCGACGGCCTGTTATTTCTTTCCTGGGGACCAGCTGGAAATGATAGATGAGTACCAGAACTACTGGGAGGGGAGGCTTCCAAGAAAGGAATATCTGGACACACCGGGGAGATTACTGGACTGGGCTGTGGATAGATACGACTGCTACGCCTACCCGTTCAGCGGCAGGTGGATGGACATAGGGACGAGGAAGGGATATCTCCGCGCGACCAGGGAACTAGAGGAGGGAAACAGGATAGAGGGCTCGGTCGAAAACTCGGACATAGGAGAGAACGTCACGATCCTAGGAGGCTCCAGGGTAGAGAACTCCGAGGTAGAGAACTCGATAGTTCTTTCCGACAGTTTGTTAAAGGACTCGATAATAAAGGACTCGGTAGTAGGAAGCAATACCAAAATAGAGGGCAAAGACCTGAGAGGGGCTGTAGTAAAAAAGGTTGATCGATAAAACGGTCCTTTGGGAACTTTAAAAGTTTTGAACTTCATTGAATAGATGATAGTATGAACAAAGAAGAAGTCGAAAAGGTAGCCTCTATCGCCAGTTTGGAGCTAAGCGATACAGAAAAGGAAGATTTGAAGGATGATATGGAAAACATCCTGGACTGGTTCTCGAGGCTCGACGAAATAAATACAGAAAGTGTGGAACCGGCTTTCCAGCCTATAGACGTTAAGAACGAAATGAGAGAAGATGAAGTCGAGGAAACACTGGAGAGGAAAGAGGCACTGGAAAACACAGATAACAAAGAAGATGGATTTTTCAGGGGACCTAAAATCAGGTGATCCGGTTGAAGTACAGAGATATGAAAGCTACAAAATTCTCAAGAAGCGACGTAGACAGGGAAAAATTTTACTCATTGCTCGGAAGGGAACTGGAGAAGTTAAAAGGACTGAATCTACACAGGAAAATTGATTTTGGATTGGAGAAAGACGGGAAACTCAGCGGCCTACCGTTCACAC
>JAKOPB010000029.1 GCA_022257805.1 Nanobdellati archaeon | reverse complement strand
CCCTCAACTATTAAAGTCAGATTTCGGCTAAAGAATTCATCTTCCTCCTCTTCCTCTGGGTCAACCTCTGCCTCACCGAGAACCAGTAGAAGCCCAAGTCCAACTACTATTACTATGCCTGCAAGTATCCAGGGCTTCACCGAAACCGGACCAACCCACTCTTTCTTTTCATTAACTTCTTCGTCGGGACCATGTACCTGTGACTGGTGTATGTGTAATCCTCTTTCGGTGTCGAATCTTCTTCCGCACTTTTCACATTTTGGCATGTATTACACTTTTTCTGTTTAGGTTAAAAAGCTTTCTTGTGAGAATTGATTACCTTATAGTCAAAACAAAGAATTTATAAAGTTATGAAGCAAATATGATATATCTTAAAGTTTTCTGTAAAAACAAGCTCTGGAGGTGAAAGCTATGGCTTTGAAGTGCGATGTCTGTGGTTGTGAACTTGATGGATCCAATCTTGGTTTTGTTAAAAATCCTCGTGATTCTGACAGGGTGACGAAGTGCAGGGACTGTCACGAGGTAAACAGACCAAAGAAGGAAAGCAGCTACACGCTCCTATAGTCATCCGCCGTTGGTACCGGAGAGGATATAGACAGGAAGCAGCAGAAGTATCTTAGGATGAATTGCTTCACCAAACAGAAGCCAGGTTATGAATACAAATGCAAGTCCTATTAGGAATATTTTCACAAGCCATTTCATCAGCCCCTTTCTAGCCACAGGCGAAGAGCTGAGAAGTCTGATCATAGTCAGCAGGTTACCAGTCAAATATTTCATCTATTATCCTCTCCTCTTCTGTTTTTTCTTCCTCCGTTTCTTCTTTTTTTGTCTCTTTTTTCACAACCATATATCCTTTGAACTTGTTTCCTTTTATGGTGGTGTACTTTTCCTTTAGCTTTTCTTCTTCTATCATTTCTTCAATGTCTTCCTTGAGTTCTTCCTCGGATATTTCCAGGGCGAACTTGTTTCTGATCTCGTCCCTTATTCTTGAAAATGTTGGAAGACCTCTTATCCTCTGTACTGCCTCCTTTACTATGTCGTGGTCCATGCTACCTGTCTCAATACCTCGAATATTTACTGCCTAGTTTTATTAATTTTGAGCGGACTTATTAACTTATGCAGGAGATCCTCTCTGAGCTAGACAGCATAGCAGGGCAGGTCGAGAACCTTGAGAACAGGAGAAGAAGGCTTGGGAGTTTTCTCAAGGAAGTAAAGGACGCAGAGATCGAGGGAGAAAGGATCCCGGAGAAAAAGATATCGATACCGGTGGAGGAGGCCGATCTAACCGGAAAGAGTGTGGCAGGGATAGACGGCGGTCTTCTGAAGAAGGGGTACCATGCAATAGACCTTGTTTTAACAAAGGCCGTGGCGGCCGTATTTCACTACGGAAAGGGTCTGGAGGATGTAAGCTACGTTCCCGAAGCACTGCCAACACCCAAGCTATCTGTTTTCACCGAGCCGCTTTCGCGCGAGGACTTCAGCCTGGCCGCAAACCTCGAGAGGATGGAGATAGAAGCAGATCTTGCGGTTAGGGTCATGGACTCCGAACAGCTTGAAATACTTTTGATGGACGGTTCTCTGCTCCCACATCCATCGACGAATCCAGGGGAGGATTCCGATGTGAGAGGTAAGTTCGAGGATGTCCTGGACCTTTACAGAAGGATGCTCGACAGTCCTCCATGTATGTTGGCAGGGGTCTGCGAGGACTCCAGGTCCAGAAAGTTCTCAAAGATAGTTTCCGATGATATCCTGGAGAAGGTAAGGAGCAGAAAGAAGAAGGATCTGAAGAAAATTCTCAAGGGCACCCGGGATACAAATCTACTCTACCATGTACTCAACCAGGGCGAGAGGACTTCTTACTTCAGATACTGTGAGGAACCCAAGAAAACCCATCTTCCGGAGGGCATACTCAGTAATGTATACTCATTTTACCTCAAGGCGACGAAGTACGATCGTCCTGTGAGGGTCGACTTTCACTCAGAAGGTGATCCTGCGGAAAGGGCAGATGAGGTAGCTTCCAGACTTCTGTCTCTGTCTTCCGACAACGAGGAGTATGCTATACCCACAGTTCTTATAGAGGCCGACAAGAGGGCCAGTTTAAAGGAGGAAGAGCTCCGGTTCATATACTCTTCCCTTCAGGACAAGGTAGGCGACGTACCCTCCCTTTACAAGCTCAGGAGAGATGATAGACCCTTCTAGAGGTCCTCTAACTTTCCTATAAATGTCCCGTCAAGAAGGTAGATCTTTGATTCATCCATATCCATGATACGGTTCTCGAGGATAGGTCCAAGGAGGCTTTTCTCCCTGTCGCTGTTCATGGGCATACCTGATATCAGCTGATTGAAGGTGGGTACTATAACCACTTCTTCCAGTTTCCCTTTTTTGCCGTATTTTTCCTTCAGCTCCCCTCTTCTTACAGGACCCTTGACCCAGCACGGGACCGTCGAGGAAAAACCCAGGTCGTCCTGGAATTTAAAGGCAGGGTGTGAGTGACCTCTTATCAGCGTCCTTGCTTTTATTACTTCTTCATCGGGCCACGACTGTCCGTGGTTGAAGTAGAAATCCCCGACTCTGAAACCGCTGGTGGAAGAAACTTCCGCACGGGTACCTTCCACTAGTTTTTCCAGGCCTCCGTCGTGATTACCCTTGGCAATTTTTACATCGACCTCCTTACAAAGTGCATCGAAGAACTCGGGCAGCCTCTCCTTTTCTGATATTGAAACAGTGGGAACATTGTGTTTTACGTCGCCCAGGAGGAAAAGCCTCTCGGCACCTGTTTCGTCTACGAGATCCAGTATCCTGTCTTTCTGTTTATCCATCCGCGGTGGGATTGATATACCCTTTTTGTATATCTCGTACTCAAGCCCCAGATGAAGATCCGCAAGAACAAGTGTTTTACTTTCCATTTCGTCTAAAACCAGAGCAGGCCTTTCTTTCAGAAACTTCATCTTTCCAGCCTTTTGATTTCCTTGAGTTCTTCGTCTTCGACGACGATTCTGTAACCCATAACGTCTCTGGAGGCTGAGGCGTTCACTACCTTCGTATTGTCCACGGTGGAAACACCCTCTGCCTCGTGCACGTGGCCACAGAGCCAGGCCAGAGGTTGTTTCTCGTCTATTATCTCTCTGAACTCGGGTACTCCGATCCTTGCACCGCTGTGGGTTTCATCGAGAACTCCTTCCGGTGGTTCGTGTGATCCTATTATGACGTTTCTTGGATCCACGTCCTCGAACCTCTTTGTTACTTCTTCCTTGAGATTAGGGAAGTGGTGCGAACCTATCATAACGAACCTGATTCCTCCGTAGTCGAAGCTGTCAGCGTTCTTCAGGTAGGGAAGCTTCTTTATTCCGAAGTCCCTGTTTCCCGGGATGAAGGACTTCTTGTCGACGTCCAAGCTTGTCACAAGCCTGGAGAAGAAGTTCTTGGACATGAAATCCCCAAGACCAAGGAAGACCTCGTAGCCACCCTCATCTACTTCCCTCAGTACCTCTCTCAGAAGCTTCATGTTGGCGTGCGGGTCTGCGAGAGCAAAT
The DNA here is from genome assembly GCA_022257805.1 of Nanobdellati archaeon. Lineage (GTDB taxonomy): Archaea > Aenigmatarchaeota > Aenigmatarchaeia > PWEA01 > PWEA01 > PWEA01. The sequence goes on along the minus strand of JAKOPB010000029.1, from coordinate 2,776 downwards.
ATCTTCATATTACCACATGTTGTTTACACCACTAACCTTGTCCCAAAGGGTTTTATATATTCCGGTCTTTTCTGTTTTCAATGAGTGGGTCGAATTTTTTAAACAGAGGAGAAAATATAAAAAGTAGGGTATCATGAGGAAGGGCAACGCGGCATTCGTTCTTGTTTTTGTTTTGATAGTTGTCTTCGCATTTCTGGCCAGCGGATTTTTATTGGTTACCTATTCAGACATAGGTTTCGGAAGCCGTGACAGTCCCGAGGAGCTCATGGAGACTTACTTCCGGTATATGGACAGGGGTGATATCAACGGAATGTTGAACCTCGTGCACGAGGACTCGGAGACGATGCAGCAGATAAGGGATATGAACGGTGATATCCTGGAAGGCTATGACGGGTCCTCGGATGACAGCCTCAGCATGATAGATATAACCTACAGGAGACTGGAGGTGAGGGAAAGGGAGACCGATGTCGATGTTCAGGGCATAGAGGAACTTGCAGATGTTCTGGTCGAATACCGGGTATCGGTTCCACTTCATGGTCGGGGAGATCGTTTTGATGAGACGGCGGTGATGGAGATCACACTGGCCAAGGAAGACAGCGGTGAATGGTATGTCTGGGATACACATCCCGACCAACCGACCGAGAGGACAGTTATAACGGGGCCCATCAGGACGAGTTAGTGGCCATTTGAAGTTTTGTTTCCGGTCCATTCAATTCTTTAATTTAGACTACTGACAAGCCGGACCGAGAAGCATAGCCAACAGTGTGCAGGTAGAACGGGTATGTATTCTACCGGATCCTTTTTTCCTTGCCTTCGGGAGTCACGCCAATTGCGATATCTATCTTTTCGCTGTAAGGAACGTCGTTCAGATCGATATCATCCGTAGTTTGTTTCTCTGTCAGAGAAAGATATACTTTGTTTCCTTCCCCGAAAAAGACATTCTTATCCTTTTCTGCGTAATGTGCCAAGTGATTTGTTACAGAAGTACTGGCATGAAACCCCCCTGGATTGATTTCTATAAATTCTGTTTCTGACTCATCCTCTGCCATTCAAACACCCTGTATATTAAATCTTATTTGGGGTTTAAATGTGTTGCCTATCCTTGATTAGCGCACCCTATTTAATCCACCCCGAACTACTTCAGGTCGAGAACTCACCTAAGTTCATCAAAATTTATCCAGTTTCTCTTCGTACATCTCTTCCATTTTTTCCATTGCACTACCCACGGTTTCCGATATCTCTTCACGGGACAGATCCGTCTTGCTGGCTACGAGGGCCGTTAGAACTTTTTTGGCCATCCCCGTCTTTTTCCCCACCTCCTGTCTAAAGTATTTTTCAAGTTCTTCCTCGGTTTCCTCGATGTATCCGATGACTTCGTCTGCATCTTCTTCGGGAACTAAACTTGCAATATCTTCTTTGTAACTCAAAGTATCACCCCGGCCTAAACTTGGGAGGATAATTTTTTATACCTTTCCACACCTCCAGCAAATACCCAACGGTAAACCGTAAAGCTTGCGGGGGTGTTGGAAGCTTTAATCCCATTCTATGGGAATGCCCTTCGAGACCTCTTCGGAGCCTTCTTCAACTTCCGTCTCTCCTGATTCGACGTAGTAGGGGATACCTTCTTCGTATCGGTTGTAATCATCGTCTGTTCCGCAAAAAAACCTGTATAAGGATTCCTTAGCCTTACCAACCATTCCACCAATTTTTTCAGAGTATGCCATGTCTTTCACTATAATTATATTTGTTTATGAGCCCTTTTAAAGGTTTTCAGGGTTTTATAAGCTCCCTCGGATACAACAAAAACCAGGGTCTTTCATTTTGAATCCCTTTAAATCATTTAAAGCCAATTAACTATCCTAATTTAATTTGAGAGTTATTTTGGTCTTTTATTTCGTAAAGGAGCTCCAGAAAAGCTTTAAAGCGTTATAAAGTCTTTTTCGGTTTTCAAATATCCTAAAAAGAATTACAGAGCCCCGGGTGGGATTTGAACCCACGACCTGCTGCTATCCCGTCTATCGGGTTGGAATACGTTACGAGGCAGCCGCTCCGGCCGAACTGAGCTACCGAGGCTGAACAGACTTATTATACGTCAACAATGTTTAAATATTCTGCAGAGCATTGTTTTACTATGACAGTCTACCTTGCAAGGATTGCGGCAGGCCTTCTCGGTGGACTCTTTGCAGGGCTTGTTAGCTACCTCGTCTACAGGAGATACGAGGAAGCAAAAGAGCTCATAAACAGGCTTCTTTACAGGCCGCTTGGAATTCCTGAGGAAGAAAGTACTTTCCGGAGGAGAACCTATCTCATCCTGATGTCTGTAACGGGTTTGGTTTTTGGATTCTTTTTCGAGGCCTTGAGAATGGGTAATCTCCTCGAGAGGCTTCATCTCCATATTCAGAACCTGACGTTTTTCGCCTTCTCCATAGGACTCTCGCTGGCTTTGTTTCAGATACTCCTGTACTGTAAGGTGGAGAACGTTTCCAAGGAGATGGTGGAACAGTGGCTGATAATCGGCCTGGTGTTCGGATTCTTCCTGGGTCTGTTTTTTAACCTCGTTTCCTTCTTCCTTATAGGTCCTCTGATGCTGTGAACAAGATTTTTTATCTCTCCGGGACGAAGTAAGATACATGCCACCAAAGGAAACTGCTATATACAAAAGTTTGAACGACAAGAAAGTCAGGTGCGGCGTCTGTCCCAGGAGATGTGTAATAGAAGACGGTGAGCGCGGTTTCTGCAATGTCAGGGAGAACCAGGGCGGAAAGCTTCTTTCTTT
>JAKOPB010000090.1 GCA_022257805.1 Nanobdellati archaeon | reverse complement strand
GTCCACGACAAGGAGTGGGTAAAGGGAACGGATGATGAGCCTCTCTACTTTATGTATCGAGATCTGTACAGAGAAGGAGACAGAAACAGGATAAGGAAAATGGGATTAAGATATGATATAACCGTAATACCTTCCCGTATGCTGGGCAAAGAATATGTGAAAACGAAGGGTCATTTCCATCCCGTTGCAGAAAAAATGACCTACCCGGAGCTTTACGGGGTTCTGGAAGGAGAGGCACATTACCTGCTTCAGAAGGAAAAAGTTGAAAGAACTGTCTTGGTCAGGGCAGAAAAAGGCGACAGGGTTATAATACCTCCGGGCTACGGACATGTGACGATAAACCCGACCTCGGAAAAACTGAAGATGGCCAACTGGGTGTGCAGAGACTTCGACTCGTTGTATGGACCGATGGTGAAAAAAGGCGGGGCGGCGTGGTTCGAGCTGGAATCGGGCTTTGTTAGAAATGAGAACTACGAAAAAGTGCCTGAACTGGAGATGCTCGAAGCCTCAGAAAACGACCCTTTCAGAAGAGAGATCTACGACCTGATAAATGAACCTGATAAACTGGAGTTCCTGATCTCACCTGAAGAAAATAAAGAAATGTTTGAAGATCTGGAGTTTTTCTGAGCCGGGTCTCTAAACAGTTATAGCGTCCACAGGACAGACATCTTCTGCCTGCTTAGCTTCCTTTGTATCCTCGTCCTTAATTACCTCTGCCTTACCACTGTCGTTCATTTCAAATATATCCGGCGCCACTGAAACACAAGATCCGCATCCTATGCACGTATCCTCGTCAACTTTGACCATGTTATCACAGACTTGATAGATACTTCAGCGTATTTAATGTTTTTGGACACGATAAGAAGCAGTATCAAAGTCCATGCTGGTACCTAACTAGAAGTCCGATGGCCATCAAAATAATGAAGATGGCAACCAAAATCTTCATCTCCCTTGACATTATTCCATCCCAAGTTTCTTCTTGGCCTCCTTACTCATCCTTTCAGGCGACCACGGCGGATCGAAAACCACGTTGACCTCGACCCTTTCAACGTCTTCCAGCTCAGTCAGTCCTTCCTCGACCTTCTCCACGAAGACGCTGTGCATGGGACACCCCGGCGAAGTCAGGGTCATCTCAACTTCGACCTCCTCATCCTCCACATCTACATCGTAGATGAAACCCATGTTAACTATATCTACCTTTGTCTCGGGATCCTCAATATCCTCCAGCTTTTCCATTACATCCTCTTCTGAAACCATCGTAACACCTTAGTACTTGAAACCTTTTAAACTAAAAAGCTTTATTATATCTATGCCCGAATACGTTGTAGGGTTTGAAGAGGTCAACAACGATGATGTCGACCTTGTAGGAGGAAAGAACGCTTCTCTGGGAGAGATGATAAGCAGGGTAGATGTTCCTGTTCCTCCGGGTTTTGCAGTCACCTCGAGCGGTTACGATTTCTTCATAGATGAGGCCGGTATAAAGGAAGACATAAGAAGCATTCTGGAAGATACAGATATAGACAACGTAGGCGAGCTGAGACAGGCCGGTAGTAAAATAAGGAAGCTTATAGTCAGCTCTGAGATGCCGGAAGAGCTGAAAAAGGAGATAAGAAAGGAATACGAGGTACTGGGCGATAAGATAGGAACAGAGGAACCACTGGTTGCAGTTAGGAGCTCGGCGACGGCCGAAGACCTCCCAACTGCCTCGTTTGCCGGACAGCAGGAAACCTACCTCAACATAAGGGGAACGGAAGAACTTATGGAAGCTGTCAGAAAATGCACCGCCTCCCTTTTCACCGACAGGGCCATACATTACAGAGAGGAGAAAGGGTTCGATCACTTCAAGGTAAAGTTATCAGTGGGTGTCCAGAAGATGGTCGACGCCGTTTGCTCAGGTATAATGTTTACCATAGACCCGGATTCGGGCTACGAGAAGGTCCTACATATAGATGGAAGCTGGGGCCTGGGTGAGATGGTCGTGGGAGGAAAGGTAAATCCGGACAGATACAGCTACTTCAAGCCCACCGAAAGCGTTGTTTCACGTGACCTTGGGAAGAAGGCAAAGGAGATGGTCTGGGAGGACGGAGAAACCGAGGTTAAAGAGGTGGACGAGGAAAGAAGAGGACAGTACGTATTGGACGAGAAGGAAGTCGAAGAGCTCTCCGAGTACGGGACAATGATAGAAAAGCACTACGAAATGCCGATGGATATAGAATGGGCAAAGGACAAGGAAACTGATAAGTTGTACATACTACAGGCGAGACCTGAGACCGTGCACTCACAGAAGAAGGGGGATGTTCTGAAAACATACAGACTGGAAGAAGAAGGAGATATCCTCTGTACCGGTCAGGCAATAGGACGTAAGATAGGCTCAGGT
>JAKOPB010000038.1 GCA_022257805.1 Nanobdellati archaeon | reverse complement strand
GTCTCAAAGGATGAAACGTTCCGGGAGAAAAAAATAAAGGACGTATCTATGGATCCGGTAACAATCAGAGACAACGAGACTATAGGGAAGGCCAAGGCAACCATGAGAGAAAATCGGATTGCCAGGTTACCTGTAGTGGATGAGGAAGGCAAACTGGCGGGTTCTATAGATCTATCCGGGATAGTGAAAACATTCCACCCTGAAAAGGCCATGAAGGTAGGTGAGAAAAGAGGCGATGCCGTCCCTGAGAGAGACTCTCCGGTGACAAGTATAATGAACAGAAATCCTCTGGTGATCTCTCGTGATGCGGATATGAAAGAGGTGGCAAGAAAGATAACGGAAAGCGGAGGGCTTTACGTTATAACAGTTGATGAAGACAGGCCGAAGGGCATAGTAACACCAAAGGATATAATCGAGATGATAGCAGCGAGGAAAGAAGAGGAGGGTGCATATATCCAGATTGCAGGGGCGAAAGACTTTGACTCGTTTGCAAAGGACAAGATCATGGACGCAGCCGAAAGAAAGGTAGAAAAGGCCGGAAGGATGTTCAGGAACGTCGAGAGGTTGGTCATGCACCTCAAAACACAGAACACCGAAGGTAATAAGAAGCAGTACGCAACCAGGGCAAGGATATTTACGTCCGACGGGCTTTTTGTAGCAAAGGAAGACTGGAAATGGGACCTCCTTGAATCAGTTCACGGCTGTCTCGAAAAGCTTGACAAGCAGATGACGAAACATCACGAGAAGAAGGTCGAGAGAAACAGAGAAAAAAAGAGAGGAAGTCAGTAAATACATATCTGTCCTATTCGAAATCCCGTTTACCTTCTATAAGATCACAGAGAACCGAGGGTAGCTCCTCAACAGATACCCTTATCTGGTCTGTACTGTCCCTGTCCCTTACCGTCACAGTATCTTCTTCCAGTGTATCGTAGTCCACCGTTACACAGTAAGGAACTCCTATCTCGTCTGCGCGGGCGTATCTCTTGCCTATGGAACCTCTCCCCTCGTATTCGAGGTGGATGGTTTTTTTAAGACTCTCGTAAAGTTCCATTGCTTTTTCGTCCAGTCCGTCCTTTGTCATAAGGGGAAATATTCTGCACTTCACAGGTGCGAGCCTTGGATCAAGTTCAAGGTAGGTTCTGTCCTCTTCCTCTGTGTATGCGTCCGTTATGAAGACCATAAGGCTTCTATCTATGCCCTGTGAGGGTTCGGATACAACATGTGGTATAATATGCTCTTCCCTATCCTGGTCGTAGACTCCCAGGTTCTCACCAGAAGCCTCCTCATGTCTCTTGAGGTCGTAGTCACCTCTATCTGCATTTCCGTATACTTCATCCCATCCAAAGGGAAATTTGTACTCTATGTCGAAGCATGAACTTGCGTAGTGTGCCAGTTCTTCTTCTCTGTGCTCCCTCAGACGGAGATTTTCGGGATTCACGCCTAGCTTCACAAACCAGTTGTAATGCAGATAGAGCCAGTACGCCAGCCACTCCGTTTCCATATGACCGTTGTCTATCAGTTCACCAATCGTCATTTTTTCGTGTTCCTCGTTTTCCTCCTGGTGCTCGCGGGTCAGTACCTGGAGCTCGTATTTTCTTATTTCATCGGTCATGTAAGGACATCCGTCCCTTTCGTCCGGGTGTACGAAATACTCTATTTCCATCTGACCGAACTCCCTTGTCCTGAAAACAAAGTTTCGAGGAGAAACCTCGTTCCGGAAAGCCTTTCCCATCTGTGCTATGCCGAAGGGGAGCTTCTGGCGCGAGGACTCCCTTACGAGTTTGAAGTTGGTAAATATAAGCTGAGCCGTTTCGGGTCTCAGGTAAGCCTTGTTGTCTTCGGACTCGACTGGTCCAAGATTGGTCTCGAACATCAGGTTGAACTCCCTGACGTCCGTCAGACTGCCGCCACATTTTGGGCAGTCTATACCTTCCTCGTCTATTATTCTGTCCAGTGTTTCTGGGTCTTCTCCCTCTGCTTGTTTATCTGTTTCATCCTCTACGAGACGGTCTGCTCTGAACCTGTTCTTGCATTCTTTACAGTCCACGAGAGGATCGGAGAAAGAGTCCAGGTGTCCGGATGCCCTCCAGACATCACTGCTGGAAATTATGGTCCCGTCCATCCCTACTACGTCATCCCTCTGCTCCACGAACTCCTCCCACCACAGCTCTGTCATGTTCTTCTTCATCTGCACTCCCACGGGTCCGTAATCCCAGAAGCCGGAGAGTCCTCCGTATATATCTGAGTTTGGAAATATTATACCGGTTCTCTTGCAAAAAGATGCCAGGTCATCGAGATTCATGTTGAACCCACAGTTATCTTTATTGTTTGGGATTTAAATTTAAAAGTAACCAAAGGACTTATACCGCCTATGAAAATAGACATGCATGTTCATACTGAGTTTTCGAAGGATTCGACAACTTCACCAGAAGAAATTGTGAAAAGGGTGAAGAAAAAGGGACTGGATGGAATAGTCGTGACGGATCACGATACAATGGAGGGGGTCAGAGAAGTACAGAAGATAGGGTCAGATATCATCGTCATACCGGGCATGGAGGTTACAACCACCGAAGGGGAGCTTCTGGGAATTTTTATAAAGGAGGAGATCGAAAGTGAGGGTCCGGAAGACGTCATAGAAGAGATCAAAGAGCAGAATGGACTCGTGGTTGTCCCACATCCCTTCGATCCTCTGAGAAGCTTCAGCGGCTGGGAGAGTCTCAAGGACATAGATGGAATAGAGGTACTTAACAGCAGAAATCTGTTCAGAGGTATGAATAGAAGGGCGGAGAAGTACGCCGAAGAGAAAGATGTTATAAGGACAGCAGGAAGTGATGCACACACAGCATGGGAAATAGGCAAGGCCTTCGTCGAGGCCGAAGCCGACAATGTAAAGGAGTTCAGAAGAAGACTGGAAAAGGGCGAGTTAGAAATACACGGTGTCAGGAGCAGCCCCTTGTCGTATATACTTGGAAACTTCAAAAAAATAACACATCTAATAGGCAAGGTTATGGGATAGTATGAAAACAGACAACCGAAAGAGTGTGTTAAAGTTCGTGGGTCTTTTCCTGGTTGGACTCACTGTATTCCTTTTAGTTTTTGGTACCGTGGGCTTCGGAGAGATAGTCACCGCTCTTGGCCAGATACGTCCCTACCTCTATGGCATCGGCATACTTCTTATAATCCTAAACATAGTTGCATGGTCCTCGAGGTGGCACCTTTTCGTAAAGCTGACGCACCCGGAGATATCAGGATTTGATCTCTTCAAAAACATGCTTGTGGGGTTGGCAATAAACAATCTTACACCTATATTCAAGATGGGTGGAGAAGCGGCCAGAGTTTATCTGTTGAAGGTTCGGCACGGCATAAGAGGAAGAGAGGGTCTTGCAACGATTACATCGGATCTCACGATAGAGTTCATAGTTGATGTAATATTTGCGATGATGTCCTTTCTGTTCCTTATGATATTTTTCAGACCACCTGTGTGGTTATACGGAATACTTGCGGTCTTTGTAGCCGTCTGCTCGCTGCTGGTATTCGGAATATTTGGCCTTTACACAGGACAAAAAATAATCTACAAGATTATCGGATTTATATGTAAAAAGATGAAAAGGTTTGAAGGTTACGAGGAAAGACTCTACCAGAAATATGAAACCTTCCAGAAGACATTCCAAAAAATAATGAAAAACAGGAGGGTCTTTGCAGGAGCACTGACCCTGACCCTGCTTAGAAAGGCGCTCACGGTAACAACATATGTCGTTATATTCGCAGCACTTGGCCACACTACAAATATCGTAAATATAATCATAGCAGTTGGTATTGGTTACATGCTGATGGTTATACCCGCAACACCCGGAAGCCTGGGTATATTTGAAGGTGGTATGATATCTGTGTTCGTCCTGCTCGGGGTCCCGGCAGAGATAGCTGCATCCGTTGTTTTCCTGGACAGGTTGATATGGTTCTGGGGCGTGACCGGCACCGGAAGTATGGTAGGAACCTATTATGGACTGGACCTCATCATAGACAGAAAAATAATAGAAAGCTACAGTACGGCCGGTAAAGATATTTAATTGACTGTGGTAAAGTTTTAGGTGTTGAGCATGTACAAGCTAACGGAGGAAGGAAAAAGGTACCTTGAAGAAGGAATTCCTGAGAAAAGGTTATTTGAGCTTCTTGAAGAGGCGAAGGAAGTCGATGTGGACGAACTGAGTAGAGATATGGAAAACTCCTCGATAGCGATAAACTGGGCTCTGAAAGGTGGATGGATCGAGGTCGATGAAGGCAGGATAAGACTGGTGGAAGAACCGGATGGGTTCAGTACACAGGAGGCTCTTGAAAGGGTAGGTTCCGATGGTAAGGTCTCCGACGAGGACAGAAAAATCCTGCTCGATAGAAACCTTATAAAAGAAATCCGCGAGGATGTCGTGAAACAGGCAAAGAAGCAGCTGAAACAGGATAAAATATCAAACCTGACGCCGGAGTTAATTAAAACCGGGCTCTGGAGAAGGGCGGAATTTAAAGAATACGACACCAGTAAAACCGGTAAGGCCGTATACCCCGGAAGAAAGCATATTCTCACGAACTATGTAGATAAGATAAGAGATGTTTTTCTAGAAATGGGGTTCGAAGAGGCTGGTGGCCCATACGTCGAATCAAGCTTCTGGAATATGGACGCACTCTTTATACCCCAAGACCATCCTGCAAGAGAAATGCAGGATACGTTTTACATGAAAAGTCCCAAGAAAACAAAGCTTCCGAAAGGGGGTCTTGTTAAATCAGTCAAAGGGATGCATGAGGAAGGCGACGGGGAAGCAGAGGGCTGGGGCTACTCGTGGATGGAGGACGTGGCGAAAAAACCTGTACTGAGGACCCACACAACCGC
>JAKOPB010000088.1 GCA_022257805.1 Nanobdellati archaeon | reverse complement strand
GTATAAAATATTTAAGAGTTCAAAAACAAATCTTAGTGGTCTGATGTCTGAAGAAAAAAAATTGAAAGAGCTTCCAGGAGTCGGTGAGAAGACTGCTGAGAAGCTTCAGGATGAGGGTTATAACGACCTCATGTCGTTAGCAGCTGCTTCTTCTGGAGAAATCTGCGGGAAAGCCTCAATAGGGGAGTCCACTGCAAACAAAATAATAAATGCAGCCCGCAGCGAACTTGATATGGGATTCGAAAGCGCTTCCAGGGTATACGAGGAAAAGGAAGATGTAACAAAGATAACCACCGGTTCGAAAGAGATCGATGAACTGATAGGAGGAGGCGTAGAAACCCAAACAATAACCGAGGTTTACGGAGGCTATGGATCAGGTAAAACACAGCTTGCTTTCCAGTTGGCTGTAAACGTACAGAAATCAAAAGAAGAAGGTGGACTTGACAGTGGCTGTGTATTTGTTGATACCGAAAACACGTTCAGACCCGAAAGGATCGAGGAAATAGCAGAAAGCGAAGGTTCTGACCCGGATGAAATACTTGATAACATCTTTGTGGCCAGAGCCTACAACTCGGATCACCAGATGGTCCTGGTCAATGAAGCCGATGATATACTAAAGGAAAAGGATATTGGCCTGTTGGTAGTGGATTCGCTAACAGGACAGTTCAGAGCAGACTACACTGGAAGAGGCGATCTGGCCGAGAGGCAACAAAAACTTAACAGACATCTTCACGACCTCCAGAGGTTGGCAGAGGTCTACAACATAGCCGTTTTTATTTCTAACCAGGTTATGTCAAAGCCCGACATCATGTTCGGTGATCCTACGCGGGCAATAGGTGGACATATACTACACCATGCTGCAGCCTTCAGGCTGTATCTGAGAAGAGGTAAGGGCGATACGAGAATTTGCAAGCTCGTGGACAGCCCCTACAAACCAGAAGGAGAGGCCCCCTTCAAGATAACCGAAGAGGGCATAGTAGACAAGTAACGGAGTTTAATTTTAAATTATATCTTTCTCCGATACTATCACGAAGTCCCCCACTGAGTTTATTGCGGAAAACGGAATCAGATGCCTTCCTTGATCATCCAGCTCAACTTGAAGGTCTGACACGTGTTTCGTCGGATCCGTGAGGATCATATTCATCAACTCTCCGGACTCCGTTATAAAAGAAACATCGCCTACAGTTCCGAATTTTTTACCCGCTTCTTCAGAAACCACTACCTTGCCCATAAGTTTTTTTCCTCTAATGTCTGCCATGCTATCACCATTTAGTATTGTTCATAGGGTTATTTAAAATTTTACAGAGCAACAAGAAGTAGTGCGACAAGTCCTCCGGAAAGAGTTGCTATGAGGTTCACCTCTGACTTTGTAAGATAGTCTCTTCTTTCCAGGGAAGCACCCAAAACCGAATCGATCTGGCATCCTGTGAAACCGCTCAAAAACGTTATGAATGGGCTCACACCGAGCAGATAGTATGCGATAACAGCTATAGTTGCTGCTCCGAGCACCGAAAACAGGGTTCCGAGGGGAGAAATAGCTCCGTCGGTGCCGGGTTCAACCTTCTCCCATGTTGTTATAAGCCTGGCTCTCTTTGAAAATACACCGACCTCAGAAGCAAGTGTGTCGGAGAGAGCGGTGGATATGGAACCTGCAAAGGCGACCGGACTAAATATCACTGCGAAGAAAGCGGGTGCAGTTCCGTTTCCAAGTATGTTCTTTAAGCTTCTCATACCGTCGTTGGACTCCTCTGCACCAAGTTCTTTTTTGAAATCAAATCTCCACTTGGTACCTGCATAGCCTACGACTAGGAAGGATACAAGAAGAAGCATCCAGGCAGGTCCATTTAATGCCCAGACAGTAGTTCCTATTATGAATGCCGCTATGCTTGCTTTTGCTGATAAGACCTCTGTCTTCCATGTAAGAAACGCAAGCACCGAACAACCTGCTAAAACATCTATCATCGGCTATCAAATAGTTATATCAAGTGTCCACTAATAAATTTTTCGTTTTTGTATCAAGAAAGTAAACGTATCCCTTCCCTCTCTTTTTCCTCTCTAATACATCCTCCTTCAGAAGCCTTCTAAGTATGTTGTTAACGGACCTCACAGCGTGTTGTTTGGTCTTGTAGCTGTCCGTACCTAGTCTTTCGGCTATTTCAGACGGAAAGAGCTCATCCTCGTCCGAAAGTATTTTAACTATTTCACGCTGCTTATAGGGCAAATCCTTAAGAAAGTCTTTGCCTCTTTCCTTTCTTCCACCTTTGTCCTCCTCATCTTCAAAATCCTGCAGTCCCTCTATCTCCCTCTTTCCCTTTTCCAGGGCCCATTCTATCATCTTATCGGATATCTTTAATATCTCTCTCGGGAAGCCTCCTGTTTTTTCGTATATTTGTTTCACGCAGTCCTCTGTGAAGGGTCCGAGACCCTCGCCGCCGGCGTC
>JAKOPB010000071.1 GCA_022257805.1 Nanobdellati archaeon | reverse complement strand
ACGTCGAGTACTTTCTCTGCTAGACCTTCCAGTTTGTTCTTCTCCTCGGAAGTAAAGTGATGTGAAACCTTCTCGCCTGTCTTTTCGGCGATTGACTCGGCATTTCTTCTTGAAGATGCAAATATCAGTGCCTGCTTATCCATATCAAGGGTATCATCGGAGATAATGTGTTCGCCCCTGCCGCTTTTATTGAGTTTCAGATCCTCTTTGTCGTAAAACCTAACCTTACCGCCGTCATAAACTCCTTCGTAGAGCTCTACAGGCCTGTAGTTCGAAGCGATAAGCTCGGAGTCCAACCATCCTGCCAACTCATCTGCATTTGATATCGTCGCAGAAAGACCAAGAATCTGTGCTTCGGTCAACTGTCGCAGCCTCGTAAGCGTTACCTCGAGGGTCGGCCCCCGTGACTGATCGTTGAGGAGGTGGATCTCATCTGATACCACAAGACCTATATCCTGGGCCCAGGACGGATCATGTCTTAGAATAGAGTCCATCTTCTCAGATGTGGTTACAATCAGGTCGTAGTTTCCGAGGCCTGAAGCAGCGGAATCATAATCTCCCACCGAAACTGCTACGTCAATCCCCAGATCCTCGTATCTTTTGAAGTCGTTGTACTTCTCCTGTGCCAGGGCTCGCAGGGGAACGATATACACACATTTCTTTTTCTCCTCTAGAATTTTTTTGAGGAAAGCAAACTCCGCTATAGCCGTCTTTCCAGAGGCCGTCGGTGCCGCAACCACGACTGACTTCCCGTCGAGAATTCCACAGTCAACTGCCTTCTCCTGTGGAGGATTTAAATTCTCTATGCCCCGATCCAAAAACTTCTCTTTACTTTCCTCAGGAATGTCTAAGCTTTCTACTTTCATCTCAAGAATGTTTGTATGTCAACCCTTAAAATTCTTCTTGACTTTAGCCTTGTGAAATATCTGCGTTTACTCAACTTCTCCCTTCAACCAGCCTCCGTATTCATCATTTGGTCTGATGGGGATCTCAGTTATACAAGGAACTTCGTAGGAGTGAATTTCTTTGACCCTCTTTTTTACTTCATCGTACTTTCCCTCTTCTGTCTTGGCAATCAGAACAAACTCCCTCTCCTCGGTTATACTCCCCTCCCACCGGTAAACCGAATCTATCGGGAATATATTCGCACAGGCTATCAACCTATCTTCCAACAACTTCTCTGCTATTTTCTTAGACTCCTCTTCTGAAGAGGCAGTTATGTAAACGAATATGAATTCCATATTATTGTTTGTTGACTCAAATCTTTTATAGATTTCAGTGGTCACGTCGGAGCAAAATATTTTATTAAGGAACCACAATTCTACATGATATGAAGGGCGATTTTTTAGTTATAGAAGGTATCGACGGATCCGGAACAACAACCCAAAAGAAACTGCTATGTGAATGGCTGGAAGATAGGGAAGAAGAAGTGGTAAGTACCCACGAACCCACAAGGGAAGAAGGGAGAATAGGTAATATAATCAGAAACCGGCTTGTCCAGGACAAGTACGACTACTCACCTGAAACCATAGCGCTTGCGTTTGCAGCCGACAGACTGGCACATCTGGAAGATAGGATAATACCTGCACTTGAACAGGGTAAAACCGTGATTTCCGACCGCTACTACCACTCATCCATGGTTTACCAACCCGAACACGGCGCAGATATAGAATGGGTAAAGAAAATAAACAGATACGCAAGAAAGCCCGACGTTACAATAATCATAGATGTACCTGCAGAAGAGTCCATAAAAAGACAGATGGACCGTGATGGCGGGGAGAGCTCTATAATATTCGAAAACCTGGAATTCCAGAAGGGTATCCGCAAGAGGTATGTAGAGCTCGAAGAGATACTGGACGAGAACATCTATATAATAGATGGCAACCGAAGCATTGAGGAGGTACATAAAGACATATTGGAAGTCATCAAGAGAGAATTAAAGGAGTAAACGGCTTCAGAAATCTTCACACTTTTCTATATGCTCCATGGGTATATCCCTAGAAAGGTATATATCATCCGTTGCTCTGTAAAATCTCAGTCCGTCCTCTCGCGCCGACTCAACATCTACTTTCAGAACTACCGGGTCTTCTGTTCTCCTCTTCGCAACCTCCTCGGCCGCATCCCTTGTCGCAGAGAGATGGACCATGCTTCTATCTTTTGCCTGTAGCCCGTTTATTAACACATTGTACGCGCCCTTGCTGGTCGTCCCATGGTACAGTTCCTTTACTTCTTTATCCTCGGGAAGATCAAGGTCTATATCCATGGAATGTCCGTAGATGGCCCTTACTTTGTCGCCCTCTATCTCATACCTCTGTTTCCCTTCCTCGACCATTTCTTCAACGAACTTTCTGTCTACGTCTGGAAACCTCTCCTTGAGTTTTCCAACCAGCTCATCTATCTCCACGTAACCGTTTTCGTCCATTTCCAGGTCTTCTGGATCATGTCTAAGCCAGTAAGACATCTGTTTGCTTACATCAACTCTGTCCATTTTATCAATCCATGTGAATGGTTTCCCACTCCACGCTACCCTCCTCGACTGCTTTCTTTACTTTCCTCTGTATAGATGTCAGGTCCGCGCTTTTTCCCGTCTTTACATCCGCAAGCACTACTTTTATATCTTCCGCCTCATCGCTGTAACCATCAAATATCACATAGTCGACCGGGGAGCCCAAAAACCTGGCATCAGACGCCTTGTAACCAAACCCACCGGCAAAGGGTGCCATATGCTCTGATATCTTTCCTTTGAGTGAAGCCCGACTCCTCTGAAGAGCGTCCTCCCTTATATCCTTTTCTATCTCCTCGATTCTTTTCTTAACTTTATGGTCCATTGACTTCTTAAGGTAAATTACATAGAGCACCAAAACGGATACAATCAAAATCAGTGTAATCAACGTATGAGCATACATAGAATCAACCAACAAGTATCCCACCACCGGGCGGTATAAGAGGTTTGATCTGTTCTTCGTCAATCCTTTTTACAAACCTCCTGT
>JAKOPB010000079.1 GCA_022257805.1 Nanobdellati archaeon | reverse complement strand
ATTCACAACGGAGTCCGTCAGTTTGAACGAATCAAAATTCTCCTGAAGATGGTCACCCGACACGATTGCTTTGGCGTCTCTGTCTTCAGCGACCCTGGAAGCAAGCCTGTGGAGAAACCTCTTGCAGAGAACACATACATACCCCTTTTCGCCGTCCTCGGAAAACCTGAATAGGTTTACCCCGTGGTCAAAATCAAGTACATCTAAGGGAGAACCATGATCCCATTTCTTGAGCTCCTCTAGAGCTCCCGTTGAAATATCTGCAGAATACGGATCCATACTTCCAATAAGAAGAGTCACAGAACAGCCCCTCTTCATCATCATCCAGGTCGCAAGAAAAGACCCACAGTCTCCCCGGAAAAGAGATACCACTCTCCCCTGTGTACCTATGGGTAAACCACCTGGCCCGGATATCTTTTCTCTGAAAACATAACACTGACCTTGCCTGATATCTGCCATAACTCTCTCGTCCGGGTCGTCCAAATCTACCTCTGCATCGGTTTCCTCCAGTATACGGCTCCCTGCTTCCTTCTCAACGTCTTTGGAAGAAAAATCATGGTTACCTGTTCTTCGAACTCTTACTGCAAACGTATCCTTCTTGGATATATGATCTGAGGCCAGATCAGCAAGTTTCTTGACCACTCCTTCGAAGTCAGCTTCTATTTTTATACAGGGAGAGAAGCTAACCACTCCAAAGGTGTGTTCGAGGACCTCTGAGGCCTTCTTTACCTCAGAGGTACTAACGAAGATCCTCCCGTAGCCTCTTTTAACCTTTCCGTCGAAACCACGTGTTTTCAGACCTTCTCGGATATTATTGATAAGCCTGTTCTCAAAGCTCTTCCTGACGTAATCGCTCTTGAGTCCTATTTCACCGTAGCGGATTAGTATCCAGTTGAAATCCACAGCTATCACGCATCCGTACAGGATTTTACAAACTCCACAAAAACAGGGTTAGGATCCTCAAAGGTAGAAGTAAATTCGGGGTGGAACTGTGTTCCAAAGTAGAAAGGATGATCATCGATCTCTATTATCTGGACTATATGGTTCTCTTTCTTGGCCCTGCCCGAGAGTTTCAGTCCGTTTTCCTCGAGATCACTGTGATATTTCGGATTTATTTCGTACCTGTGTCTAAAACGTTCCTTGACCTCATTTTTTCCGTAGATGTCTTCGGCCACGGTCCCTTTATCTATGACGGTCTCCTGTCCCCCTAACCTCATGGTTCCACCCTTTGCTTCGACGTCTTTTTGCTCAGGTATCAGATCTATTACAGGGTGAGGAGTACCACTGTCTACTTCAGTGGAGTTCGCCTCTTTCAGATCACACACGTTTCTTGCAAATTCGACGACCATAAGCTGAAGACCGTAACATAGACCCAGGATAGGAAGGTCGTTTTCCCTGCAGTACTTTGCGACTTCTATCTTGCCCTCGGCGCCACGGCCTCCGAACCCACCGGGAATTATTACACCATCGACACCGTCCAGTATTTTTTCCGCGCTTTTCTCGCCCCTTTCTATTTCCGTGGTCTCGATGAACCTGTAGTTTACTCCACATCTGAGGTGCGCAGAACAGTGCTTGAGGGCCTGTTTTATAGAGACGTAGGAATCTTCAAGTCTTGTGTACTTTCCGCATATCGCAATGTCCACCTCACCATCCGGATTTTCCATATTTTCGACAAGATTCCTCCACTCCTCCATGTCCTTCCCCTTGTCTTCCAGGTCCAGTTCCTCTGTAACTGTTTTGTCCATTCCGTCTTCCATGAGCTTGAGGGGTATCTTGTATACGTTGTCAACATCTGGATTTGATACGACATGATCCTTTGGGACATTACAGAACAGTGATATCTTTTCCTTCGTTTTCTCCTCCAGATTTCTTTCAGCCCTTCCAATTATCATATCTGCCTCTAATCCCAGAGATTCGAGTTCCTTTACAGAATGTTGTGTGGGCTTCGTCTTCTGCTCGCCGACAGCTTTGAGCCATGGTATAAGGGTTACATGCAACAGCAAAGTATCTTCCTCTGGTTTGTCAAGTCGCATCTGTCTACTGGCTTCAAGAAATATCATGTTCTCCATGTCGCCAACTGTGCCACCAATTTCTACCACAACCACATCCGCATTCTCCTCCTCCGCCACCCTGTTCAGTCTATCCTTTATCTCATCTGTAACATGGGGTATCATCTGCACTGTCTTACCAAGATACTCACCGGAGCGTTCGTTCTCGATTACGGACTGAAAGATCTTTCCCGAGGTCAGATTCCAGCAGAATTTGCCCTGCACCCCAAGAAATCTCTCGTAGTGACCGAAATCCATGTCCACCTCACCACCGTCGTCAAGAACGAAGACCTCGCCGTGCTCTATGGGATTCATAGTCCCGGGGTCCACATTGAGGTAACCATCACACTTTATGGGTACCACGTCATATCCTCTTGCCTGAAGAAACCTGCCGACCGAAGCAGAGACCAGACCTTTACCTAGACCCGAGAGTACGCCGCCAGTTACGAACACCCACTTAGTCCCCGGCATATTATAAATAGTAGGTCACAGTTTAAAAAATTATTACCCGCTCAGAAAATCAGAATCCTTACAGAAGAACCGCAGATCTCTGTGGTGGTTTTCGCTGACGCCGACTCTCTTGCTTCTTCCCACACAGTCACAT
>JAKOPB010000102.1 GCA_022257805.1 Nanobdellati archaeon | reverse complement strand
TTTCCATCCTCAAGGCATACTATCCTATCCGCCATCCGTGCAGTGCTCAAATCGTGTGCAATCATTATCGTAGTCCTGTCCTTTATCAACTCCTCTATCGCCTTCTGAATCTTAACCTCCGTTATCGTGTCCACATCACTGGTCGCCTCGTCCAGTATCAGTATCTCCGGGTCGTTGAGTATGGTCCTGGCTATCGAGATCCTCTGCTTCTGCCCGCCACTGAGCTTGACCCCGTCCTCTCCTACCTCTGTCTCGTAACCATCTTCGAAGTTCTCTATGAAGTCGTGGGCCGCTGCTTTACTTGCCGCTTCCTTTACCTCTTCATCTGTTGCTTCCGGATCCCCGTAACATATGTTGGTCATTATATCGTCGTCGAAGAGGAAAGCATCCTGTGAAACTATCCCTATCCTGTCCCTGAGTTCCTTTACATCCAGTTTACGTATGTCCCTTCCGTCGACCCTCACAGCCCCGTCGTCGGGATCGTAGAAACGCATGATCATATTGACCGTCGTCGTCTTTCCGGAGCCGCTTGGACCCACAAGGGCTACGGTCTCGCCGGGGTTTACCTTGAAGGAAACTTCGTGCAGTGCTCTGCTTTCCTCTTCCTCCTCTTCGGGATCACCGTAGTGGAAGGTAACCTCGTCGAACTCCACCTCTCCGTCGATCTCACCCACCTCCTGTGTATCCTCCCGATTGCTTATACCCACGGGTTCTTCGAGTATACCGAAGACACGCGAGGCCGAGGCAGCAGCCCTCTGGTGTGAGTTGGTAACCCACCCCAGCATACGCATAGGCTGGTAAAACTGCCATATGTATCCATTAAATGCTATCAGGGTACCTATGGTGAGAGCTTCCTGTATCACAAGATAACCACCGTACCCTATGACTATTATTGCACCCACGGACACGGCGAAACCGACTGCCGGAAAGAACTTGGACCATAGCTTTATGGACTCCACATTCGTCTGTCTGTACTCGTTGCTGACCTCCTCCACCCTGTCCAGCTCGTGGTCCTCCCTCACGAAGCTCTTTATGGTCTCTATGCCTGATATGTTGTTGTGTAGTCTGCTGTTGACGTTTCCCACGGACTTCCTAACTGCGTCCCATTTAGGCCGTATCTTTCCCACGAAGTGGTAGGTCATAAATCCTATGATGGGTATCGGGACCAGTGTAAAGAACGCGAGCCTCCAGTTCATCCAGAAAAGTACTGCACCTATCAATAGCCCTATGGCTATGTTTCTTATGATCTCCCTGACGGTCGAGGACAGGAATCTCTGGAGTCTGTTTATGTCGTTGGATAGCTTCGACATCATCTTCCCCGTGGGCTGGTCGCTGTGGAAGGAAAGAGAGAGCTCCTGCAGGTGTTTGTACGTATCCATCCTCAGATGATATATGGCCTCCTGTGCAAAGGTATACAGGAAGAAGTTCTGTGCATAATCGAAGATGGCACTTCCGAGATATGCTCCGGCTGTTGCGCCTACAACCATCATCAGAAGTTCGAAGTTGCCGGGTATTATGGCCTCGTCTATGGCTATCCTGACAAGATAAGGCGGCATGAGACCGAATATAGCCGCGACTACAACGGAGAAGGCCCCTGCAACCAGTCTCTTCTTATAGGGTTTACAGTAGTCCATCAGCTTGGACATGGGCCTTTCTACTCTCTTGCTCTGCTCCTTCAGCGGGTCTTCGTCTATCATCTCGTGCGCCATACCTTCACCTCAAAGTACGTGATTAGTTTATGCCTTAAATTTTAAAAGGTTAGACATCTGTGGGAGTAAGTTCGTATAGAGGATACTTTTTGTAAAACTTTATTGGTTAAAGTTCCAGTTTCATCAGGTCCTTGGCCACATCCACGTTTCCGTGGTGTTCCTTAGCAGCCTCCAGAAGAGGAGCTGTGTCCTTGTATCTTCTGGAATAGTGCGTCAGCAGAAGCTTCTTGACATTTGCCTCCTTCGCCAGCTTGGCCGCATCCCTCGCAGAACTGTGCTTGTGGCTTGTCTCCTCCGCAAAGGTCGAG
>JAKOPB010000019.1 GCA_022257805.1 Nanobdellati archaeon | reverse complement strand
GGCTCCAAAATGTTAAAGGGGCTCTGAGAGGCTTTATTTGATTCGTTTGACATCAAATGTATCATTTTTAGCTCAAACGTTGTTTTAAAGGCAAATTAGTATATGTGGAGGTGAAAACATGGCAGAAGCAAAAGAAATTCAAGGACAGGCCGAGCAGATGATGCCCGAAGAACCGGAGCTCGATCATGAGGTCGATGAAGATCTGAAGGATATCCTCGAGTCAAGAAAGGCAGAAATAAAGGTCGCCGGTGTAGGGGGCGCAGGCAACAACACCATTTCGAGGATGACACAGGTAGGAATAGTTGGCGCAGAGTCGATAGCCATAAACACAGACGCACAGGATCTTCTTTACACCGATGCAGATAGCAAACTTCTCATAGGAAGGGAAATCACACAGGGACTGGGAGCAGGTGCTGAGCCGGAGATCGGCGAAGAGGCAGCAGAAGAGTCCAAGCAGGATATAAAGGAGAAACTGGAAGGGAGCGACATGGTGTTTATTACTTGCGGTCTCGGTGGAGGAACCGGTACCGGAGCAGCCCCTATAGTAGCAGAGACGGCACAGAAGATGGGGGCCCTGACAGTAGGCATCGTAACGCTTCCTTTTACAATGGAAGGAAAACAGAGAAGGTCTAACGCAAGAAGGGGGTTAGAAAGACTTGAAAACGAGGTCGACACTCTGATCGTTATTCCCAACGATAAGCTGTTAGAGATAGTACCAGACGTTTCAGTCACAACGGCCTTCAAAGTAGCAGACGAGATTCTTGTCAACGCAGTCAAGGGGATAGCAGAATTGGTCACCAAACCAGGTCTCGTAAACCTAGATTTCGCAGACATCAAAGCAGTTATGAAGAGCGGTGGTCTGGCGATGATAGGAATGGGTGAATCAGACACAGAGAACAGATCGCTCGAGGCCGTCGAGAAGGCTTTGACCAACCCGCTGCTGGACGTTGATATAGAAGGCGCCGATGGCGCTCTGATAAACGTCACAGGAGGTCCTGACAGCACAATCAGTGAAGCACAGGAGATAGTAGAAGCAGTCTCAGAAAAGCTTCATGACGAAGCAAAGGTAATCTGGGGTTCACAGATTGTTGAAGAGCTGGGCGAGGCCATCAGAACTATGCTCATAGTTACTGGTGTGAAGTCGTCACAGATATACGGACCAAAGAAGAAGTACAGCGAAGAAAAGCAAAGGGAGATCGAGAAGATCTTGGGAATAGAGTTCGTTGAGTAGTCCTTCCGGTTGTGGGGTATTGGAAGGTAAAAACTCCTTCCCTCTATTTATTTTTATTTATAAAACACAGGTCCTTAACAATAGACAATTTTTTAAAGGTTCGGGGATATTAAGAAATGGACGTGAGATTAGTATGTCGATAAAATCTTTCCTGAAAAGCTGCAAGAGAGTATTGAAGGTGGCCACGAAGCCGAAAAAAGAGGAGTTTTTCCAGACGGCAAAGGTCACAGCAATAGGGATACTTTTAATAGGGGCCATAGGATTTGCAATATTCATGGCGTTTCAGCTTCCAGGTGCTATAGGGTGAAAAAATGACTTTACTGACACTTAAGACCACGATAGGACGGGAAGTTACCGTAATGAAGGATATAAGAGAAAGGATAAACTCCGAGGGGTACGACATAAAGGCCATGGTGCACCCAGGAGAACTGGACGGTTACGTTGTACTGGAGGGAAGCGGAAAGGATATAAGAAAGGTGGTCAGAAACGTAAGACATGCAAAGGGAATAATATCCGACGATGTTGATATCGACGAAATAAGCCAGTTCCTTGAATCGAAGGAGATAGAGATCGAGGTTGAGAGAGGCGATATAGTTGAGGTCGTGGGCGGACCATTTAAAGGTGAGAAAGGTAAAGTTACGAGGGTGGACGAGGCAAACTCCGAGGTCACTCTTGAGCTCTTGGAAGCTACGGTACCTATACCGGTTACTGTTGGTGTAGGATCTGTAAAAATAAAGGAAAGTGTAGGTGAATAGAATATGGCCGAGATAAACGCTTTGGTTGATGCAGGAGACGTGTCTGCAGGACCTCCGTTAGGACCACAACTGGGTCCACTGGGTGTAAACATAGGTGAAGTTGTTTCAAAAATAAACGAAAAGACCAAGAGCTTTGAAGGTATGGAAATACCCGTTACCGTAAAGGTAGACGAAGATACAAAGGATTTCGAGATAGAAGTCGGGACTCCACCAACCGCAGCAATGATAAAAAAAGAGGTCGAGTTGGATACTTTATCGGCCCATCCAAAAAAGGAGAAGGTCGCAGACCTTTTCATAGAACAGTGTATAAAGATAGCTAAATCCAAGCTTCCTGATCTAAACTGCTCGGAGCTCAGGTCTGCCGTAAAGCAAGTGGTTGCTTCCTGTGTTTCTTCCGGTGTCCTGGTAGAAGACAAGGACCCCAAAGAAGTTCTAAAGGAGATAGACGAAGGTAAGTATGACGAGGAAATTGAGAACGAGAAGACCGAACTTACAGAGGAGGAAAAGGAGGAGATAAGGAAGAAGAGGGAGGAGCTCCAGGAACAGATGGAAGAGAGGGAGGAAGAGTTCAGAGAGAAGGCGGAACAGATACTCAAACAACTGGAGGCAGAAGAAGCAGAAATGGAAGAAGGAGAGGAATTGACCAGAAAAGAGAAGGTAAGCCGCATGGAGGCAGAGGATATACCCTACGAGATAATAGTAGATTATCTCCCCGAAGAGGAAGAGGAGGAAGGAGAGGAAGGTGCCGAAGAAGAGGAAGTAGGGGAAGAGGCTTAGATTTAAATAGTTTAAACAAGAGTGAGTCTTCAACCGCTTACTACCGTCGATTCTGGCGGTAGGAGGTGAAAGTATGGCAAAGGAAGATATTGTTGAAAAGGTAGAAGAACTTAAGGAAGAAAGTAAGGAAAGGAACTTCCTTCAGACCGTCGATCTTGTAATCAATCTAGGAGACATAGAACTGTCAGATCCGGAAAACAGGTTTTCCACAGAAGTTGTACTTCCACATGGAAGAGGCAAGGAAAGACAGGTCTGCGTTATAACAGATGCAAAAATAACAGAGGCCAAAAATCTCGATGTTAACCTCATAACTAAGGACGACTTGGAGGACCTGGAAGGCAAAAAGGACGAAGCAAAAAAGATAGCTGAAGAAAACGACTACTTTCTCGGTGAAGCACCACTCATGCCAAAGATAGGAAAGATACTTGGACCTGTTCTGGGTCCCAGGGGAAAGATGCCAAAGGCCTTTCCACCGGATGCAGATCTGGAAGGGATGATGAAAAAGAGTGGAGATACCCTGACTATCAAAATCAAAGAGGATCCGACGCTCCATTTCCCTGTAGGAACCGAGGACATGGAAGCAGAGATGATAGGCGGAAACGTCGAGGCCGTTATTCAAGAAATGGAGTCCAATCTTCCAAAGGGACCACAGCAGATAGACTCTGCGTACATTAAGCTCACAATGTCAAGTCCCGTGAGGCTGATATAATGGTCAGAGAATGGAAAAAGAAAGAGGTAAAGGAGGTCAAGAATCTTCTGGAGAACAATCCTGTTATAGGAATTACAAATATGCACAGTATTCCTGGCCCACAACTACAGGACATAAGAAAGGAACTTCACGGAAAGGCAAAAATAAGGATGTCCAGAAAAACCCTGATAAAGAGGGCTATGGACGATGTCAAAGAGAAGGACGTAGAAGAACTCAAGGACTATCTTATAGGCGAAACGGCCTTCATATTCACCGACATGAACCCCTTCAGACTTTATTCATATCTACAGGAAAACAAGAGCTCGGCACCTGCAAGAGCAGGTGACATAGCTCCCAACGATATTGTAATTCCAGAGGGCGGTACAGGAATTGATCCGGGGCCTGCGATAGGAAAACTTCAAAACGCAGGTATCAGGACGTCCATAGAGGACGGTGAAATATACGTCGCAGATGAAAGTAAGGTTGTTGAGGAAGGTGAGGAGATAACACATGAAATTGCAGAGGCCCTAAAAATGCTCGGACTTGAACCAATGGAGATAGGCTTAAGTCTAAAGGCTGTCTGGGAGGATGGTCATGTTTTCGAACCAGAGGATCTGGATATCGACTACGAAGGTTACAGGGAAGACGTAAAGGCATCTTACCAGAGAGCACTTAACCTGTCAATAAATGCAGGTTATGTTACAGAAGAAAACATTGAGCTTTTGGTCGCTAAGGCCTGGAATGAAGGCCTATCGGTTGCCATGGAGAGCGAGTTCCCTACGGAACAAACCATAGAGGAACTATTAAGGATAAACAGTTTGAAGGCAAAAAACGTTGAATCAAAGGTAGAGGAGGTGTCATAAAATGGAGTATATACAGTCCGCTATGCTTCTTCACTCTGCAGGTAAGGAGATCACAGAAGAAAATGTCACAGAAGTTTTAGAAGCAGCAGGCGTAGACGTCGACGAATCAAGGGTTAAATCCCTGATAGCTGCACTGGAAAACGTAGACATAGAAGAAGCTATTGAGAGCGCCGCTGTCCCGACGGGAGGCGCTGCACCAGCACCAGCACCAAGCGAAGAAGAAGAGCCCGAAGAGGAGGAAGCAGAGGAAGAGGAAGACGACGAAGAAGGAGAAGAGGAAGCGGCAGAAGGACTTGGTAGCCTGTTCGGAGAATAAAAACCAGAACGTTTATTTTTCTCTTA
Source organism: Nanobdellati archaeon (assembly GCA_022257805.1). GTDB lineage: Archaea > Aenigmatarchaeota > Aenigmatarchaeia > PWEA01 > PWEA01 > PWEA01. The sequence goes on along the minus strand of JAKOPB010000019.1, from coordinate 2,890 downwards.
TTTGTAATTATAGTTGGTTACCATGGAGAAAATCGAGGAACTCAAGGCGCAGATACTCAAAGAAGCGTCAGACAGGCCCGAAAAGTTCTTTCCTGTAAAAAAGATGGAAGAAAGGGGATTCAAGAGAAACAGATGTAAAAATTGTGGGAAGTATTTCTGGTCCGTTGACGAGGAAAGGAAGGTCTGCGGCGAAGCAGAATGTTCCGGTGGATACACCTTCATAGATAACTCCCCCACCGACAAGGTTCTAGATCAAACAACAGCATGGACAGAGTTCAGGAACTTTATGGAAAAAAGAGGTTACACAAGCATAAGGAGGTATCCTGTTTTAGCAAGATGGAGGGATGACACCGAGTTCGTCAGGGCCTCCATATACGACTTTCAGCCCTACGTTGTTTCCGGTGAAGTGGATCCGCCTGCAAACCCACTTGTAGTGCCACAGTTCTGTCTGCGATTCAACGACATAGACAACGTTGGAATCACTGGAAGCCACTACACAGGATTCATAATGACGGGTCAACACGCCTTCGTGCCGGAGGAGGAATACGACCAGGCGGGTTATTTTGAAGACATGCTCGACTGGCTCGTCGAAGGAATGGGAATAGATATAGACAAGGTTGTTCTCCACGAGGATACATGGGCGGGGGGAGGCAACCTCGGTGGATGCATGGAGTTCTTTGTGGGTGGCATGGAGCTGCTTAACCAGGTTTATATGACATACGAGGTTGACCCATCCGAAGAAGGCTACTCGGAAATTGAAACTAAGGTTCTTGATATGGGCATGGGCCACGAAAGAATTGCATGGATAAGTAACGGCAGTAAGACCTCATACGAGGCAAACATGCCTGAAACAGTGGATAAACTGTACAAAAAAACAGGAGCGAAGACCGATGAAGGACTCAGGATGGAATTCCTTCCGTACTCAGGTCTGCTTAACGCGGATGAGGTAGACGATATAGACACAAGGTGGAAGGAGATAGCAGAGGAAATGGATGTGGAAAAGGAAAAACTGAAAAGTGAGATACAGACCAGTGCAGACATATACTCGATAGCCGACCACAGTAGGGCTCTGCTTGTGGCCTTTGTGGATGGAGCTCTTCCCTCTAACACAGGAGAAAAGCACTCGCTTCGTGTTATAGCAAGACGCGCCCTGGACATAATCGACAAACACAACTGGGACATCGATCTGAAAGAGGTTATGGAGTGGCATGCAGAGGAGCTGGAGGAACTGTTTCCTGAGCTGAAGAAAAATATCAAACAGGCAAAGAGGATAATGGAACACGAAGAAAAGAAGTACGAAGAAGCAAGGGCAAAGGCTGAAAATATCATAAAGGAACTGGATGAAAAGGTCATCGACGAGGAAAGACTTATAGAACTGTACGATACACATGGAATCTCCCCCGAACTTCTGGAAAGGTTCGATGTAGGCGTCGAAAGACCAAAGGACTTCTACTCGAAGATATCAGAAAGACATGATTCAAAGAGGAAAGAGGTGCAGAAGGAGAAGGGCTTTGACCTCAAAGGAGCTTCAAAGACGAAGAAACTGTATATCGAAGACGAAAAGAGAACAAGTTTTGAAGCCGAAGTTATGGATATAATTGAAAAGGGAGGTCATAAATACGTGGTTCTGGACAGAACATGTTTTTACCCTACACAGGGCGGCCAGATGAATGATCTGGGAAGTATAAACGGCTTAGAGGTCTTGGATAGTATAAACGAAGACGGCATAGTCCTCCATAAGATGGGCAAGGTAAACTTCAGTAAAGGCGAAACTGTTGAAGGTGAAATAGACTGGAAAAGAAGAAAGCAGCTCATGCAGCATCATACTGCTACACATATAATAAATGGAGCGGCTGCGGACGTACTGGGGAGCCATATTTCACAGGCCGGTGCCAAGAAAACTGAAAACAAGGCCAGGCTTGACATAACACATTACGAGAATCTCAGCAGCGAGGAACTAGACGAGATAGAGGAGCTCGCAAAGAAGTGGATAGAAAGGGGGCTGGATGTGAAAAAAACCGTCATGAAGAGGTCCGAGGCAGAGAAGAAATACGGATTCAAAATATACCAGGGCGGTGTTCCTCCGGGCAACGAGCTACGTATAGTCAATATAGGAGGCGGAAAGGATGTCGAAGCCTGTGGAGGTACGCATGTAGACAACACGTCAGAAGTAGAGGACATCGTACTCGTAAACAGTACAAAGATACAGGACGGGGTGATAAGGCTTGAGTTCAAATCCGGAGAAGCCGCCAGAGAGTACAGAAAACTCCGTGAAGATATAAAGAAAGATCTGGGCGAGATAGTAGACATAGACAATTACAGCCTTGAAGATATATGCAGTGTGTTTGATGTCTCTGAAGAGAAGGTTGTGGACGTTGTCAAAAGGTTTTCAAAAGAATGGGAGGAAAGAAGAACAAGGATAGAAGAGTTGAAGGGAGCTCTGGATAGAGATGATCCCGTATACGACAAAAAACCCCGGGATCCAAAGGAACTATTTAGGCAGTGGAAGGATGAGGAAAAGGACATAAAAAGGCTGGAAGGTGCTGTAACTGATAAAATAAAGGAGGAGATCGCTGAATCAGACGAAACTGTGATAAGGAGGGAGGTTCCCGTAGAAAATATAGGACACCTGATCAGCACTGCCAAGGAAATAGTAGAAAAGCATGAAGACAGGGCCGTTTTAATACGAGGAAAGAATTCGGTTATTGCTTCCAGAGGTAAGAAGTCAGACTACGATATCAAAGATGAGATAAAAAAGGAGGCCAATGTAGTGAAAAAAGAGGATGGTATCCTTAAAGGTTTCGACCTCAAATAATCAGTCATACCTGACCATTATATGATCTCCGTGCTCGGGCATATAGTTTCTGTACTGATCAATTGGTCTGAGGGG
>JAKOPB010000132.1 GCA_022257805.1 Nanobdellati archaeon | reverse complement strand
CCCAACTCGGCCTCTCTTTTGATCATCTCTCTTTTTATATAGCTCATGCCGACTCTAAAGGGAACGTCTTGCGCGCCCACCTCCTTTATAACGTCCTCGACAAGCTTGGAGGACTTTACATCATATATCACGATATCTCCGGGATCCACTATATTTTTGACAAAAAGTGCAAGAAGAACATCGTTGTCAACCCTCTGGCCCTTCTCGTCCACGAACACGCCCCTGTCACCGTCGCCATCAAAGGCAACGCCCAGGTCGGCGCCTTCATCCAAAACCACGCTGCCAAGCTCACCTATATCTTCTACCGGATCCGGACCCCTTGCAGGAAAGTCCCCGTCAACCTCGGAGTTTATCATCTTAACATCACAGCCCATCGACTCAAATATATCCTGAGCAAACAGAGCCGAGGAACCGTTTCCGGGATCGATCACTACCTTAAACTTTTTTCCGATATCAACCGAAGACGAAACCTTCTCGACAAATCCATCGATTACATCCTTATTCACAACCTCTCCAGGACCCTTGCTCTCAAACTCCGAGTCGTGTATCCTTTCCATCTTACTTATACCGGCCTCGTACACGAGATCCAGTCCCATCTTACCACAAAAACGTATACCGTTGTCGCCCTTGGGATTGTGGGATGCAGTCACCATAGCACCGCCGGCCAAACCCTCTTCAACAACCACATAGTAGAGAACAGAAGTGGCCACAGTGCCTATATTTAAGACATCACAGCCCTGGTCCAGGAGCCCCTTTACCACGCCCTCGGCTACCTCAGGTGAACTATCACGAACATCTCTTCCCACGGCCACCGTCTTTCCTGATAGGTTCTTGACATTTGCAAAGGCCTTTGCTATCTTTTCGGCCTTTTCCCCGTCTATCTCGTCGGGGTAAGAGCCACGGACGTCGTATTTTCTGAAAATCGACATATTTACAGTTTCGCCTCTTACAATAAAAACCTAATCCGACAGTATCCTTTTGGAAATTTCCTCGGCGTCGAACCTTTCCAGGTCATCATACTCCTGTCCAACTCCTATGTAAAATATTGGTTTGTCTACAGAGCTTGCTACAGAAAGAGAAGCGCCACCCTTTTCATTTACGTCCATCTTTGTCAGGATCACGCCATCGATCCCAACTGCCTCCTCAAACTTCACCGCCTGGTCCACTGCGTCGTTTCCCGTCAGAGAATCTATGACAAGAATCTTCCGGTCAGGGTCGTT
>JAKOPB010000053.1 GCA_022257805.1 Nanobdellati archaeon | reverse complement strand
TTGGATGAAGAGGAATGTGGCGTCCGTGTCGTTGGTGGTAAGGGTTCCGCGTCACGGAAGGCTCCTGATGAAATTCTCAATTCAAAAATATGTAGCCACTCCAAGCTCCAGGACCTCGCCAAGACGAGCAAGCTCTCCGCTAAGGTCGACTCGAACTGCGTCCAAGACTCCTATAACCTCTACCATCATACCCTTCTTTTCAATGAGGACGGAAAGTGGACGGTGATACAACAGGGAATGAATCCCAGTGACAAGTACGCGCGGCGCTACCACTGGCTTTCGGACAACGTGGATAGGTTTGTCGAGGAACCACACAAAGGAATATCGACCATGAGAAGAGAAGACGAGGTTCTTAATCTCACTTCTTCGTTGTCAGATGAAACCAGAAACGTTTCAGTGGATCTTGTCAATGACGGACCCGAACATCTTGAGAGATATATTAAACCCAGAAGCCAGACATCCATTTTCAATTTTTCTAGCTCCAGGGAAAGTTCCAAGAAGTTAGATATGCCTGCACACCACGACGTTAGGGCATCTGATCTGACACAGCAGACTCTTAACAACCTCAAGAAGGCTGAGCAAAGACAACCAGAGGACTACGAGGATCTGGTTTCTGTGGAAGGTGTGGGTAAGAAGTCTCTTAGAGCGCTGGCACTGATCGCTCAGCTGGTGCACGGAACAGAGAACGATTGGGAAGATCCAGCACGCTTCAGTTTTGCTCACGGCGGAAAGGACGGTTATCCAAGACCTGTGGATAAAGAGGAGTATGATAGATCCATCGACTTCCTGAAGGAAGCGATTGAAAAGGCTGATATGGGAAGAAAGGAAAAGATGAAATCTTTGGAGAAACTGAACGATTTCATCGATTGACCTGAGGTTACTTCAGATTTATCTTGTTGACGTACGGTGTTTCAGCCTTATCGACGCTGACGTTGTTGTCCCTTAAAACCTTTCGAAAGTCTTCGTGCTGGTCCTTTGCTAGGATATTTATTGCTTTGCCCTCTTCTCCAGCTCTTGCCGTTCTTCCGATTCTGTGCATATACTGCTTGCTGTCGTTTGGAATGTCGTAGTTGTAGATATGTGATATGTTGTCTATGTCCAGACCTCTTGCTGCGACATCTGTGCAGACCAGAACGTCGATGTTTCCTCGATCAAACTTTTCCATTGCCCTGTCTCTTTGATTCTGTGAAAATCCGCCGTGTATGGCCTGTGCAGCTATGCCCTGATTTTTGAGATTTTTCTCCACGAACTCCACGGTTCTCCTCGTGTTACAGAATACCATCGAGAGATCTGTTTCCTCTTCTCTAAGCAGATGAACCAGAAGCGAAAGCTTCAGGTGTCCTGGTATATCATAGTATACCTGTTCCAGTTTGTTTGGATCAACCTTCTTCTCGGCAAAGGTCTTTACTGGTTCTTGCATGTACCTGTCTGCTAGTTTCATGACCTCGCTTCTTATGGTTGCAGATGTTAGTATCGTTTGTTTGTCCTCCGGAGTTTCTCTCATTATTTCCTCCACGTCTTCTATGAATCCCATGTCAAGCATCCTATCTGCTTCGTCCAGTACAAACGTGTTTACGTTTGAAAGGTCGATTCTGCCCTTTCCGATCAGATCGAGCAGTCTTCCGGGAGTAGCCACCACTACCTTCGCCTTTTTCAGAGCTCTGTACTGTGGCTCGTAGGGCACACCTCCGTGTATTGTTGCTATGTCGTATTCGTGATGCTTTGAAAATTCATCTACCATCCTGCTTACCTGTTTGGCAAGCTCCCTGGTCGGTGCTAGAACGAGTCCCTGTATTTTGTTTCTGGATGGATCCACGTTTTCCACGAGTCCGGCAGCAAAAGCAAGAGTCTTACCGGATCCCGTTGCGGAACCGGCTATAACATCTTTACCCTCCATTATCGGCGGGATAGCCTTTTTCTGTATTTCAGTAGGACTTTCGAAGTCCTTTTCTTCTATAGATTTTAAAATCTGATTTGATAGATTGAAGTCTGTAAAGTTTTCCATTCTAAATTACCTCCTAGTTCGTTTATTAAGTGAAGACAAGAAAAAGCATTTTTATACCTTTTCCCGTTAACCTTCTTTTTTCTCCCTCTCAGTAGTAATCCCAATACTTAAATAGATTTGGGTCTAGCTACTGACTTCACCGATTAGTTTCAGAATTAATTTTCTCCTGGTCCTTGGACCATCGGTTTCTATGAAAAAGATATTTTGCCAGGTCCCCAGATCGAGGCTTCCATTGGTTACGGGTATCGCCCGGTCGGTCCCGACAATTGCGCTCTTCAAATGGGAATGCGCATTGTTGTCTATCCTATCGTGTTTCCATTCACTGTCCTCGGGGACGATGTCGTACAGTCCATTTAGATAGTCCTCCCTGATCCCTTTTTCATTTTCGTTCAAAACGAGTACACCCGTTGCATGCGGAGCAAAGATTAGGCATATGCCATCATCTACTTCCGACTCATCTATTTTTTCCTCGACCTTCTTTGTGAGATCCTTTACTTCGTCCTTTCCCGAAGTCGAAAACTCCACAGTATAAGTTTCAACACCAAATGACATTTTTTTCACCTTCGAAGTCTTTTGTCGTACATAACTTAAAACTTTGTTAACATTTTGTCGGTATCAATTAAATAGAGAAGCATAATACGAAGAACCCCGCCAAACCAGTTCCTCCACTTAACCTACCAGTTCTGTATAAACCTTCCGGATATGCCGATGTCACTTGCCAAGAACTTCAGACCCAGACCGCACCTGGGACATTCCGTGGCACTTGGCGAAAGTTCGTTGTCACACCTGGGACAGCTTTGCTGAAGGTTTCTCATAGTTCACCTCCATGGTTGAAGATCAGTTCGGATTCGTAAATCGAGTCTATGTCTTTCAGTGCGTTTTCAAGATCGATGTTCCCCTCTTTCAGAAAGATGAGTATGCTGATCAACTCATGAACTCTTTTTCCCTCGACCTTCAAATCGTCTTCAAGTCTTTCGGCTAGGCCTTGCAGATCGCGCAATGCGTACTTAATTTTGGACACCCCCATCTAACGGTTTTGATTTTTTTCTGGTTTTGATGCATTATCTATGCAACCAGAACTATGCAGTTACTATGTTTCCACACACTCCGCAAACCTGATCTGGTTTGCGAGGGAATTGACTATTGTGGTTTGAAATACTTAAAGTTTGTGTTTTTGCAAATCAGTAGTGATATGCGAAACCGTAAAGCATAAAAACCTACTAAGCCAATAGCTATATCTATAAATGATTTCTGAGTTTCGTGGGGGGAACGAAAGACTGGGAGAGGTAAAGGTAGTTCTGGAGAAAAATCCGTCGGGTATGACGATAAAGGGTATCTCGGATGAGATAGGGATGAACAGGAACTCCGTCGCAAAATACCTGGAGATTCTGACCATATCAGGCGAGGCCGAGAGAAGAAACATCGGGCCTGCAAAGGTCTACAAGCTCTCGGACAACGTCCCTCTGAGTGCAATGCTCGACTACTCCGACGAATGTATACTTGTTCTGGACGAGGAGATGAAAGTAGTCAGGGTCAACAAACGCTTCTTCGAGAAGTTTGATTTTGAGAGGGAAGAGGTTATCGATGAACCGGCTGAGGATATAGAAATACCCATGTTTGACAGGACAGAAGAAGATGGTGGTATGCCCACTTTCCCCGAGGAAAGTGTTCTCCCTGATATACAGACCGCCCTCAGCGAGAAGAAGAAAAGGAGCACGGAGATCGATATGGAGTGCGATGAGGGAAGGTTCTCCTTCGATGTAGATATAATACCCACCACGTTTCACAGTGGAAGAACGGGAGTGACGCTGATATGTAAAGATATAACCAAGAGAAAGGAGGCCGAGAATGAGCTGAAGGAATACAGAAAGAGGCTGGAGGAACTTGTAAAGGACAGAGCCAAGG
>JAKOPB010000014.1 GCA_022257805.1 Nanobdellati archaeon | reverse complement strand
TTATATAGATTATCAAGCTCATCATAGGTCTTACTGTCCTTCAATCTATCGATCTTATTCTTCATCTCTTCATACTTCTCTTTGTGATTCTTCTTTAGCCTCTCAAGGGCCTCTTCAGGATCAACAGGTGTATATTTCATTGGTTTCCCTGTCTGAATTTTGACCAGACCAAGGTCCTCGAGACTCTCGAGAACGTCGTAGGTTCTGCTCCTGGGAACATCGGAGATATCAGAAAGATCACCGGCTGTAGAAGTACCATTGGAAAGCAATGCAGTCCATAACTTTCTCTGATAGGAGTTTAATCCCAGTGTCTTAAGTTGATCAAGTACCTCTTCTGAAGCGACCATGTTTTCACCAATATTCTTTGCGTCCCATACACTTAAATATTTTTTCACTTTTGTGTAGTAACTACTACTTCTGTTTCTCGTAAAGATTTTTAAGTCTTTCGACTGTGTCCGCCTCATCCGGAGACTTATTGTATCTGAAGCGCAGTAGCCTAGGAAATCTCAGCGCGTAACCAGTTTCGTACTTCGGGCTTTTCTGTATCTCTTCGTAGCCAACTTCGACGACTATCTCCGGCCTGACTTTCACAGTTCTACCGTCCTCAGATATAATCAACTCTTCCATCTTATCCGTGATCTCCTGAAGCTGTTCTTCCGTCATACCCGTGGCCATCTTACCCGTCTTGAGAAATTCACCTGCGTCAGGATCATGGACTGCAAGCATAAGCGAGGATATCCAGTCCGACCTCTTACCCTCGCCCCAGATACCCTCGACCACAACCAGATCGAGTGGCTCCATGGTCTCCTTGACCTTCTTCCAGTAACCAACCCTCTTACCCGGCTGATAAACCGCATCTAGATTTTTAACCATTATACCTTCCTGGCCCCCGCTCAGTGCCTTCTGGTAGAACTTGTTCGCTTCTTCCAGATCGTCAGTCTCGATGTGCTCAACCAGCTTGAACTTTCCTTTTTTCTCCACGACTATTTCTCTAAGTTTATTCCATCTCTCAGACAGTTCCTTGTCCATAAAGTTTTCTCCGTCCACATAGAACAGATCAAAACAGTTTACCTGAACAGGTATCTCCTTCTTCATTCTCTCGATATCGTACTTCCTCTGTATCCTCTTAGAAAGATTCTGAAAAGCCAGCGGCTTCCCTTCATCGTCCACGGCAACGACCTCGCAGTCCACAATACACTTCTCGGGCCTCAGGCATTCTCTGGCCCACTGTACTACCTCTGGAAACTGATCTGTCTTATCTTCAAGACGACGGGAGAAAAGCTTTATGCTATCTCCCATCTTATGAATCTGTCCCCTGAATCCATCCAGCTTCGTCTCGAGAGCTGCGTTATCATACTCCTCAACCGCTTCCTCTAAAGATTCAGATATCTCGGCCGACATAACTCTCAGTGGTCTGCCCACTTCTATCTCCACCTCCTCAAGGCCCTCCTCACCTTTCTCGCTGGCTATCCTCGCAACTTCACCGTAGTCCGTTATTTTGAAGAAAGCCTTCTCTACCTTATCCTTCGGTACATCGAAGGCAACTGCTATTGCATCTCTGACCGTACCTTCTCCGACACCAATTCTCATCTCCTGGAGCGTGGTCCTGACCACGTAACGTGCCTCAACAGGCTTTGCAGAGACAAGGAGCTCTCTGACAAGCCTTTCCTTTCTTTCTTCGGAACCCGTTCCCGTCGTTTCAGGCAACCTCCTGAGGTTCTCAAAAACTTTATCGACAGTAAGTTCCCTTTTCATCAGGCTTCTCTGTCTCTTGTTTTTACAGAAATACTCGGCCGTTTTTCCAAGGTCACCTGTTTGTTTAAACTTCTCCACAACCTCCCCCTTGCTTGCGCCGTAGGCCTTGGCTACTATCTTCTGCATGAGTTTTCCGGCAATGCCTATATCCTTGTCGACAGATGAAGGAAAAACGCGTCCCATGGAAGCAAGTGTTATGAGACCCAGGTCCTCGGCAGGAGCCTCTTCTAACAGCTCCGCAACTATATCCCTCATCTCCAAGTTTTTGGTTGTATCTTCCAACCGTTCGTAGTAGTCGCAGAGCTCGGAGTATTTCATACAACTATTTTCAAGAGCAAGATTAAAATAAGTTTAATCCACGCTTTCGATATAGGTGCCCACTTCCTCGCCACACAATGCTTTGATTATATTTCCGGGCCTGGAGGCATTGAATATTCTTCCTGATATTCCCATATCCACTATCTCCTCGACCTTGTTAAGCATTCCACCTGTGACATCCGTATCCTTGCTTCCACCGACCCTATCACGTACCTCCTCCATAGACTCCACCTTCTCTATAAGCTCTGCATCCGGATTCTCGTTTGGGTCAGATGTGTAGATACCGTCAACATTTGTTCCATGTAGAACGGTCCCTGCATCCAGCTCTCTGGCCAGGTAAGGCATTATCTCATCACCGGAAAGGATCGAACAACCCCTTTCCCGATCATAGGCAGGGACACCGTAGAGAACCGGAACCAATCCTTCGTCCAGCAGGCCATTTATAACTTCGACATCCATCCTTTCCAGTTTCCCCTCCATAATTGCAGAAGCAGAGGGCTGTACAGGAAAGGCCGGTACACCTTTCCCTATGAGAACCTCGGTAAATATTGAGTTCAGCTCATTCTGGAGCCTCTGTGTCTCGGCAAAGTTTATCCTGTCCTCCTTGTTAGTAATTCCTTTATTGATACCCGTTCTCTTTACAATTGGATGGCCATAGCTTCCGGCGCCATGTACCAAAATCAGACCTGAAACATTCGAAATGCCTTCCTTTATCTCCTCTGCAACCTTCTCCATCTGTTCCAGATCCGGCGAAGGGTTGTCCCTGTCCTTCTTAGTTATTATGGAACCTCCTATCTTCAGTATTTTCAAGTCTTTCATGTCAAAATCACTTATATTGAGGCCTCTGGACCTGCCTGATAAAATATATTAGAATAGATACTTAAAAATAGTATTCCAAGAACCTGCAGACTGTACTAATCCCACAGACCCATATAAGCTAACTCCTTTGCTTCATCCTCTATCTCTTTCATCTCATCTAGATTGTTGCTCCTTGCTGCTTCAAGACCCCTCTCATAGAGCTCATCCACCTTCTCTGGATTCAGGCATTGGCTATAGGCCTCTCGTAAGTTCCTGTACATATCCTGCTTCATTTCAATGTCATCACAGAAGGAAAACATATCACCCATATCGAACTCTTTCTCGGATTCTCCGTGTATGATTACTATCGATCTGGGCGATATAATTGAGAAAAGGGGCTCGCCGTATCCATCGGTTCCATATTTATCGAAAAAATCCTTGTCTGTACGAGAAGCACCAGACTCCGTAAAATGTGTATGAGCATGTCCGATAACATCGTTGTCCTTGTCAATTAAATCCTCAAAGAATTCTTGAAAACCTTCCAGATATTTTACACCTTTGAAGGTCTTGTGGTACATACCACCCTCTTTATCTTCGGGTGGGTCCGATATCCCTTCTAACACAATAGAATCAGGGTTAATGTCACCCTTCAAAAAACCAAAGTTCTCCTTTCCTTCAACTACCGATCTCTCCAGAAAGTACTCACAGTCTCCCAAGAAACCATCTGTAAGTTCGTATTTCATATCTTCAACAAATTCGATACAAAAACTTAAGTAATTGAAGAAATCGGTCTGGATTACACTACTCGGTTTACATTCGTCTGGAATCACAGACAACCAAAAAGATTCAAACACAAGCAGTGACCGTCGGTTTGACGTCCCGAAAAACTTCGAAGAACCGGGTTCTTACCATCAATCCAAACCGTTCCATCTATTGTATAGATCTCCTCTTATCCCAAACCTCTCCAGGACTTTGCTGACTATGTAGTCAACTACACCATCCAAACCATCCGGCTTAAAGTAAAAGCCAAGTACTGGAGGAACTATGTCGGCTCCTGCCCTCGAAAGTTTGAGCATGTTCTCAAGATGTATCTGACTCAACGGGGTTTCCCTAGGGACCAGAACCAGTTTTCTGTTCTCCTTTATACATACATCACCAGCTCTTTCTATTAGATTCGAGGATCTACCCGTAGCCAGGCCGCTTAATGTTTTCATTGAGCACGGACATACTATCATACCCTCGGTCTCAAAGGATCCGGAAGCAATGGGAGCTTCAATCTCATCTTCCTGACGGACACTGTCCGAGAGCTCTCCAAGCCTTTCCAATGCCTCCTTTTTGTTTTCTGTCTCCGTTTCCATAACCTTCTTTGCCGAATCTGAGACCACAGTAAAAAGCTCGCACTCATCCGACAATTCCTCTGCAAGACGTATGCCTATGGGAACTCCAGAAGCACCGGTCAAAGCAAGTGTTATCCTCATTTTATCCCTTGGTTTCAATTTTTCCATCGTCGGCGCTTACGAAAGCCTTTTTACCATCCACAAGCTCTCCAAGCGGAACCTCGAGGTTATCAACACATGGAATCTCGCCGAGGATACACCCTGTAGCTACGATCGTTTCCGTTTCCTCGTTAACTATTGCAGCAGGCGCTTTGCCGTTCTTTGCAAGGCCGTATAACACGTAGGAACCTACCGTTGAACCCTTGCCCCTTGGGAATACCAAGACCTTACCGGCTATATTTTCGCCCTCGAGTTCATGTCCCTCTTCTATGAATTTACCTGTATCAATGTCAACGGCTCCATAGAAGCCTATGGGCTCGCTCGAAAAGAGAACCTCGCCTTCTGCTTCGCCCTCGGTGACTCCTCTTCCTTTTACTTTCATTCCACCACCTTATCGATAAGTTCGGTTGTATCCGCAAACATTACATCCTGTTTGCAGAATCCAGGTAGATAATTGGCAGCCTTTCCGGAGTTGGTTCCCATACTCTCGTATTTCATATCCTCTATAGGACAAACTACATTACAGGTGTCTGAAAGTACCTTTCCTCCTGCCTCCTCGATGACATCGGTATAGCCCATTCTATCGGACCAGGCCTTCACAGCCTTGCTTGTAAATACCCAGAGATCCTTCGTAACAGTCCTGCCTTCAAGCTTCTTCGAAATTTCTTCAATCTCATTTATGGAACAGTGGGGACAACCGAAAACAACAAGCTCCGGCTCCTCAGACGCTGTAAGCTTAAGGTATTCATCTTCCTTTTCTCCCTCCGTAAAGCTCAGCCTTTCCAGATCAGAAACGTCCCTTTGATCCACAGTTACGCCTTCTACAAAGTAAAGGGCAACGGCACCAGAAGCCGCCATGGCGGCACCAAGAGACTTTAGTTCATCTGTGCCGGCGGAAGTAACGCCGACGAAGTATGGCTTACCGTCCTCGACCTTCTTCCCAACCCAGGAACCCAGGGCTCCAAAATCAGAAATATTTTTCAAGTCGGCCTCCACCTCGACAACGTGCGTGGGATTCCTATTCTTGTCGAGATGTAACCCATGTTTGGGTGTTCTACCTGTAATAGCAGCTGCAAGGGCAGATGGTCCCCCTTCCCTGTTGGTTCTCGCTCCTATAACTGAATTGGCAAACGAAACTGCAGAGGACTCTGCCCAGGCCACGTGCTCATTTCTCCCGGGAAGGTTGCTCCAGAGGTAAGGTGTGCATGAAGAAGCTATTGTAATGTTCATCCCCTTCATGGCCTCTATAATTTCATTTTGTTTCTCCGCAAACTCTTTGCTTATATCCATCTCTTCCCATCGCTCCAAATCCATTCCTGCAGGATTAGCAAAGGTAGGCACGGAGACTTCTGCACCTTCATCCGCAAACTCCTGCAGAAACTTGAGACCCGGATCACCTATAGATTTATACGAAACACCTGAAGCTTGAGCGGAGTTGATCTCTACCATCTCCTCTGCACCATATATATCACCGAGTTTTACCAGCAGCTTCATGGCCTTTCTGACTGCAGGATTGTCCGATTCCAGCATCTTCTTCTCTTCCTCAGTCAGGTGCATGGTTCTCCTCCTCGTATCTTTTTACAAAATCCTTCAGTGGATCGAGCCCTTCGACCATATCATCAAATCCAAAATCCCTCGCACGTTCCTCCGCATCCAGAACTCTCTGCTTCAGAAACCTGACAGCCTCGTCACAGGAATAGTTCTTTGCTCCAAGGGTCATGAGAAATCTACACAGACCGGTAGCTCCCATGGCATGCATCTTATCAGCTATCCAAAGTATTTCGGCCTCTCTATTAGGAGGCTCAAGGTGTGGTCTGTTCGAATGGTGTCTTATACACTCCGAAACTCTATCGGCAAACTTTTTATTCCTGCCCAAATCATCGATCAAAAACTCTTCGGCCAACTCGGCACCCTTCTCGGCGTGACCACAGTTCCTTTCATAACATCTGCCAACATCGTGAAGCAGGGTAGCATACTCCAGGACCTCTCTGTCCACATCTTCGTCAGGAATTATTTTTTTCATATTTTCGTAAACCTTCAAGACATGGTTTTCGAATGAGTGCCCAGGAACGATTTCATTGTTTCCGTTATCGTAGAGTTCCTTTATCTTCTCAAACTCTTTTTTATCCATACTGTCACCTAAAATCCTCGAGATACACGTCGTCCTTCATGGAAAGTCTGGCTCTTCTGAACTCTTCCTTCCTCTTTCCTTGGAAGGGTATCGTAGCGTCAACTATCCACTTGGTCATAAGCTTATTTTCATAGTCCTGGGAGGGATCAAGGGAAGAACCCTTTGCACGCTCTATGAATATCATGTCTTTGTCTGGTTGCATACGTGTCGCGGTCGCCCACTCGACCTGTTCGGGATCCGCAGGATCTATATCCTCATCTACAATGGTTACTTTTTTCATCGAAGGATGCGCAGCCAGCGCAGCCATACCAGCGTTCTTGGGATCTCCTTCGTTCCTCTTCCCTATTTGAACGACTCCATGCAACCAGGAACATCCGCCCTGTGTGAGTACGACATTTTTTACTGTTGGAACAGTATTCTGCACTATCTTGTATATCCTCGGTTCCTGTGGAACTCCCATAAGGTTCCTGTGTTCCCCTTTACCGGGAAGCAGGACACGTATGTATGGGTTTTCTCTCATCCACAACTCATCTACCACCACCTCTGGCTGTTCTCTTACCTTGTCCCAGGTGTCGGAGAGATCTACAAAGGGACCTTCTTCTGCTGTCTCTTTCTTTATCCTTGCGAACATGACCACCTCCGAATCCCGGGGTACATTCAGACCATTGACCTCGGAAATCTCTAACCGACCGTCCATATAGGCATTGGCCAACTCAAGCTCGTCCATGTCCGGTGAATAGGAAGTAGCTGCGGCCACCTCCACGGCAGGATGCACGCCCATGATTATGGCTACTTTTAGAGAACCGTTCGTTCTTTCATATATATCGTGCAGATGTCTCTTTACGAGCCTAATAACAAGCCTATTCTCTTTCTCAAGCATCAGTCTATGGAATGAAAGGTTGTGAACTCCTGTTTCGGGGTCCTTGGCTACAACCATCGCCGACGCAAAATATCGCCTCTCTCCTTTTTCATAAAAAATGGGTACCGGCATCTTATTCTTGATGTCCGGCTTTTCGGAGACCTTCCTGAATTTCGGTTCGCCTTCTTCACAGGCCAACTGATTGTCCAGAGAATCGCTTATCTTCTTTATTATTCCCTCTTTATTTGTATCAAGAGCTTCGGCCAGTAGTTTACGAGAAGAAACCAGATTGGAAACCACCTTGCAGTTAGGATACCCCTCCACGTCTTCAAATACAATCGGCTTGGATTCGTCCTTTGAAATCAAAGCAGGCAGCTGATAGTCGGGCCTGACACTCTTATGGAGAACGTTCTTCTCTTCCACATCCCCCATGAACTTTCTCAAGCTCATTCATCTCATTATGCCCTCGAAAGATATATAAAAATGTCGTTATTTTTGTTCGACGTATGTCTTGAAAACAGAAAAAACTAGAAAATGGATGAAACTATCAGAGGTAATATAACCGTAGCATCTCCCTTTACCTCCACCGTTTTCCCCTCCTCCTTCACCTTGCTCCACGAGATAGCCTCCTCCGGCCTAGCGCCAGAGAGGGAGCCGTCCCATTCCGTGGCTGTGGTTACGTAAACGGCCCTATCCAGGCCCCCTATGAACTGATTCCACCAGATAAGGTGATGCTTGGAGATTCCTCCACCCACTACAAGTCCTGAAGTCTTTTCCGCGTCAAATACCATCTCCGAAATCTTGTCCTCGTCCTTCCAGACATCAACCGTAAAATCATGGTCCTGTCGAAAAAACCAAACTTGCGTTCCCACGGCACCGTCCGTGATACCCGGAACAAAAACAGGGATCTCGTTCTTCCACGCCCAGTAACATATCGTACTCTCGTCCATGCGCTTCCCGAGCTCCCACACCAGTTCGTAGGGCGCGATCTCGTCCTTTTGTTTGTTAACTTCCTCCAGAAGCGGCTGAAGGTTGTCCTCGACGACTTCGCCGTAGGATGACTGCGGAATGAAGATGTTCCCAAGACGATGCGTCTCCTCCTGGTGAAGTTCCCTGTCGTCAGCCTCGAAGCTTCCGTGATGGTAGTCAGCGAAGTAGCGCGCAACGTCGTGGTCCAGAGTCCCGCACGTTGTTACAACGGCGTCGAAAACGTCCTCCTTTATCAGATCGCGAAGAAGACCTCTTGTACCCGTAGAAACAATACACGCAGGAAATGAAAGAAAGTT
>JAKOPB010000028.1 GCA_022257805.1 Nanobdellati archaeon | reverse complement strand
GTGTAGACCACCTCTTCCCGCATCACCCGAACGAGAGGGCGCAAAACATAGCGATGAACGACCTGGACGGGGAGCCTGTGAACTACTGGTTGCACAGCGAGCATATGACCGTGGAGGGAGAGAAGATGAGCAAGAGTAAAGGGAATTTCTACACAGTCCGCGAAATCCTTGAGAAGTACGACGCCGAGGTTCTGAGGATGTTCTTCGCCTCGAGCCACTACAGAAAGCAGGTGGACTTCAACCACGAAGCTCTGGAAAGCGCAGAGAGTAACCTCGAGAAGCTGTACAACACCCTGTGGAACATAGAGAACAGCAACGGCGGTGAAAAAGAGAATCTGAAGGAAGGGATCGAAAAGCTGGAAGAGAAGTTCGAGGAAAGGATGGACGACGATATGGACACGCCGGGAGCACTGAACGAGATAATGAAGTTCGCCAAGAAGGCGAACAAGAATCTGGACAATAAAAAGGAAATACTTAGAGAGGCCGCGGAGAAGATACAAGAACTGGGGAAAGTACTGGGCCTGAAGCTGGACCTGGAGGAGGAAGGCGGGAAGATCCCTGAAGAAGCCGTTGAGCTCCTCATAGAGATACGTGACGAGTTCAGGGAGGAAGGAGACTACGACAGGGCAGATGATATAAGGGAAGTCCTTAAAAATGCGGGGATAGTGCTGGAGGATGAAGGCGGGGAGACCGTGTGGAAGCGGAAGTGACATCACATGATTTTAAGTTATTCCTGGCGGGAACTTAGTTCTTGCCGAGTGCTTTGATTGGTCCTACGCGAACGCTGAATAGAATCGGATTGTATTTATTATTCTTCAATTTGACCATCCTATGTTTAGTTATATTGCAATATATGAAAAGATTTATAAACTAAGACGAGTATTATTGCATAAGATGAAATATGTTTCCGGCTGATTTTTTCGAGTCAAGGACACAGAGAAAAATTTTGAGGGTATTGGCAGAAAAAAACAAAAAGTACACCCTCGACGAGATTGCAGAGATGTGTAATAGATCGAAGTCCTCGATCTCCAGGGCACTGAAAAACTCGCAAAGATACCCCTTTATAGAGAAGAAGAGGGTTCCCGGTAGCAAGCAGTTGGTCTTCGGCCTGAACTCCGACAGCAGGTACACAGAAGCTATAAAGACTTTTTTCAATGAGGAGAGAAACAGAGAACGCAAGAACGGCACTGTACCTGTGGATATATGGAACCTTTTGGAAGACTTGACACATCGGTTGTCAAACCGGATCGAGGGCTTCGTGGAGCTGTTCCTTTTCGGCTCATATGCTACGGGAGACTATCACTCAAAGAGCGACATAGACCTGATTCTTTTACACACGTCCGGAGAAGACGTTTCTGAAGGAGTACAATCCACAGTCAAAGAAATAGACGACGAAAGGATGGATCTGTTTACCGTAGATGTAGAACCCTCCAAATTGGAAAGGATAGAAGACGGGGAGATTTTGGATCTGGTTAAGGAAAAGGGGCCTTTGCGTAAAGAGGACACTTTGATTCCTCTTTCAGGTGAGGTGACTAAATGACAACAGAGGAAGAGAGGAAGAAAGAGTTTATGGAAAGATGCGTAGATCGTGAAGGAAAAGCTACAAGGGTTGACAACCCCGCAGACAGAAGACGTGAGGCCAAAAGGTTTAGAGCTTTGTCAGAATATCACGGCAAGGCTGTCAGTGATCACCTCGATGGAGAGGCCCTTTTGATGGCTATAGAAGAAGGCTACTACGTCATGCTACACAAGGCAAATGAAGCTCTGGTATTGTCGGGCTTCAAACCCAGTACGCATGAGTGTACCCTACTGGGACTGCGAGGTATTTTCAATTCACCACAGCTTGCTAACGATCTAAGAAGGGCTTTCAGAGAGCGTAAGAACGTTGATTACTACATAAATCCAGGTAAACCCGAGCTGAAGGAGTTCAAAAATCCAGATGACTTCGTAAATCAAACCATGAACCCGTTCATCAGCAAGATAAACAAAATCATAGAAGAAGAATTCGACGAATATGAAGGAGAAAGGTAATCGCACCAGACGTCCTAATTTCTACAGAGACTATTCCGGTCAGCTTACCACCGCTAATATCTAAATAACAACATTAACAATCAGTTGTTAACAAGATTCCAGCGAAGAATTCCGGTATTTCAATCCACCATAACTTTTAAAAGTTTTAAAATTCATTAAAAGTTAAGATAAATATGGAGATACTTGAAACTACGGAATCCATTTGCCCGGATTGTCTCAAGGAAGAGAAGATGAACAAGGTAGCAGCGGAGATAATAGAGGAGGACGACAAGATAAAGATAAAGAAGGACTGCGAGGACCACGGAACCTTCAAGTCCGTTCTTTTCAGCAACCCAAACGACTACAGGAAGTGGAAGAGGTACGAGAAGGAAGGTGATACTATGGAGGAGGGTGAGGTCATTAATATGTCGCTCTACGAGGATCACAAGTCGCAGCCCGTTCTTACGAACCTGACTGTAACCAATAGATGCAATCTCCGCTGTTCCTACTGTTTCCTTAACGCAGGCTCCACGGGGTACGTGTACGAACCTTCACTGGAAGAACTGGAGAAGATGATCGAACAGGCGAGGAAAGCAAAGCCCGTCGGCTCCAAATCCATACAGATCACAGGTGGCGAGCCAACCGTTAGGGACGACCTGTTCGAGATAATAGACATGGCCGACGAGAAAGGCTTCGTACATATACAGCTCAACACCAACGGCATAGCTATAGCCGAGTCCGAGGAGTACGCCGAGAGGATAGCCGAGAGCCCTGTGAACACTATATACCTGAGCTTCGACGGCGTGTCCGAGGGGACGAACCCATGGATAGAGCAAAACAAGCAGACTATAGAGAACCTGAGGAAAGCTGGCTTCAAGAGTGTGGTTCTTGTTCCGGTACTGTCGCAGGACAATATAGAGGAAGCAGGAGACATAGTAAGGTTCGCACAGGAGAATATAGATATTGTCAGAGGTGTGAACTTCCAGCCCATAGCATTTACCGGTAGGATAACCGAGGTCGATGACGATTATAGAAAAAAAATGAGGGTAGACTACTCGGAGATGATGGGTGCCTTAGACGAACAGCTAGGAGGCGAGCTGAAAAGGGAAGACTGGTATCCTGTTCCCTTTGTTTACCCCATATCCAAGTTCGTGGAGAACATTCAAGGCGAGAAGCAGGTCGAGTTCACTGCCAAACCGGAGTGTGGCGGAGCGACCTATGCCTTCGTGGAAGACGATAAACTTCTACCTATAACCAGGTTTGTCGACGTGGAAGGGTTAATGAAATATATAAACAGACTCTCGGAGAAGAGCGGCCCACTGAAGAAGACCAGGATCATGACCTCGGTGATGACCAGCCTGTCGGACTACATAGATTCAGAAAGGGCTCCCGAAGGCCTCTCTTTGAAAAATATTCTGGCAAAGGCCCTTGTAAAGGGAGACTACGACACCCTAGGCAAGTTCCATCACAGAACGCTTTACATAGGTAGTATGTGGTTCCAGGACGCATGGAACCTGGATATAAACAGGCTCAGCAGCTGCACAATACAATACACCACTCCCGAAGGAATGGTCCCCTTCTGTGCCTACAACGGTCTTGGAGTCGGAGAGGAGATAAGGAAGAAGCACTCTGTTCCTGTGGAAGAGTGGGAAGAAGAGAACGGGAAAAGTATAAAAGAAGAACTCTGGCACGGGAAGCTAAGTTAGTTCAGAAGATTATGGTTAGCTATTTGTAATGCCCTTATCACATTTTGTACATTTCCCAGATCTCTTCGATGAACCCTTCCAAGATATATTGTGATCACAGTCCGCTTTCTTGATAACTTCCTCAAACTTCTCTTTGTCAAACTTTTCCCCATTGACCTCCTCGGGTATAAGCTCGTAAACCTCATTCACCAAATTTTCAACATCCTCCAATTTAGTCTTGTAAAGCACTTTTTGCTCTTCGAGCTCCTTTTCAATTTCTCCAATACGCTCGTACATCTCGTCTACTTTTTCCTTGTAGTCGGAATCAAGACCTGAATCGCTTTCTTCGTTTTGTTCATAGAAACTATCCTTTTTTTCGGCTGCGTCTTCTTGCATACTACCGTGTTTTAACACGAGCCCAAACGTTTAATAATTAACGGCCTCTCGGCAGAAGTAACTTATTTAACTCGCCGGTGTCAAAGCATAAACAGTATGATGTCGTTTACAGGAGAGTTCATAAAATTCGCCGGATTACTCAGCCTTGCAACAGGATCGACGGCATTATTATTTCTACTCTCAAGGCTTTGGAGTTTCATATACAGTTTTAGGAAAATGGAGGGTGAGTTTGAGGGACTGTGGGAAAAGTATATACGGGTAGGATCGAGCGACGAGAAACTGGCCAACCTGAGCTACGTCCACAAAGCGACAAAGAGGCAGATGCAGGAAACTGAAAAAGTGGATCTCCATCTTCTCAACCGTGCTATAAAAGAAGCCGATGAAAACAAGTCTCTACTGAAGAGCAGGAACCACCAGCTATACTATGTCGCCTCTGAGAAACTGAGGAATTTGAAGAAAGAGGCAAAAAGAGCAGGTAAGATTTAAGTAACTTCGAGCTCAGATAGATACCGACAAAGGGTGTCCTCGTAGCTCAGTCTGGACAGAGCACCAGAGTCCGGTTTCGGACGGTGAACCTCCTAAGCTGGGAGTCGTGGGTTCAAATCCCACCGAGGACGCCATTATATTCATTTACTGACAACCCTTGCAAGCATCGATTAATCAACTATCTTCGGGGATCTTCCATAGAAAGAGACCAATTATAACTCCTGTCGCGAGACCTCCGACAGCACCATAGGAAAAACCGCACATGTACGCCAGTTCCTGTGCCCACGAAGAGGACAGACCAACCAGTATGCCCACGAGGGTCCCCCATCCCATCGCAAAAGGCACTATCATCTTCCTATCGCTCAGTTTTTCATTAATAAGCACATATGCAGGTATCATCGCTATAATTATCCCGGCCCCGGCTCCATTTGTAATCCCTGAAACGAGGTCTATCTGGGACACAGTGGATATGACTATACCCATAAGCTGACCTATTATGAGTCCGGCTACGAAGCCGTAACCAGAAACCTTTCCAGAGTAGCTCTCAAAGGGCATACTTACGAATGCCTGTGAAAGTTAATAAATCTTCACCGTTTCAGGCCTGGCATCCGAGTACATACACGGTTTTCTTGGCGGGAAGTTCTTCGAGCTCCAGAAATTCCTCCTCGACAACTTCGTACTTTCCTTTTATGCTCCTTACGAACTGTCCTGGACCCGAAATAGGCACGTCAAGCCCCTCGATCTTGTAGTGCATGGGCACCACGACCCTTGGATCTATCTTTTCCACCAACTCACTGGCCTCATCTCCATCTATCGTGAACTTCCCTCCAGTAGGAATCAAAAGTATGTCAACGGACCCGAGCTCATCTATTTTCGCGGGCTCCAGCACGTGACCCAGATCTCCCAGGTGACATATACTGAAACCACCCACCTCGAACTTGAAGATGGTATTATCTCCGCGGGCATCTCCTTCCGCTTTGTCATGGTAGCTCTCGATTCTCTTCAGTCCTATACCCTCCGCACCGCCACCATGCATACCCTCAACTACGACCGTATCCGACCCTGAAACCAGATCCTTTCCACTGGCATGATCGTAGTGATCGTGTGATACTGTTACAATATCCCCCTTCGTGTCCGGGGCACTCAGACCCACGGAATCACCGTCGTGTGGGTCTGTAACTACGGTCTTGCCATTGCTTATCTCGAAACAGGCCTGGCCAAACCATTTTAAGGTAACCACGGTTTCACCCCATGTACATAGGTATCTACAGGCTTATCAATTTTACGTACGGAGAACCAGGAGGAAATAGCTCAAAATAAAATAAAAGAAGGGGTAGGGATTTGTTACAAAATCCCAGGGTTTTTACGCTTTGGGAATCTTGTCGACTCTTCTGACTCCGATCTTCTCGACGATCGGTTCCTTTACCTTGTTGCCGAGCCAGTCCGGTGCATCTGCAGGTGCAGACTTCTCTTCGAAGCCAACCTTGTACTGGTGGAGCGAATATGTACCATCCTGGTTCCTTCTTCCACGCTCTCTCAGTTCAATCTTCTTACCTGCTCTGCCCCTTGAGCCGAATCTCGTTGCTGCCTTAAGCGCTGCCTGTCTCGGAGTATTTCCCTTGAAAACATGCTTCTTACCGCCTTCTATCATCTCAAAGTAGCGAGTATCGGCCATGATTTTTCACCTCCACGTTATACCCTTTGTACACCCTCCTTTTTAAAATTATCCCCTTATAGGGTGGTATTTTGGCTCAAAACCGGCAAAATACCTGCCAAAACTCAACAAAGAGGGATCAAAAAGATCCCAAATCCACAAACTTAGATGGCCAAAATTTCTTTTTTAAACTGAGAACGAAAACTAAAAACAAAGTTAAAAAAGGGGTAAAACCAATTATAAAATGCCCCATGGATTTCATGAATCATAGAGAAACAGCGACCCTGATAATAGCTCTACTGACCTTCACAGTCATCTTGTCAGGTTCTGCTGTCGCAGAAAACAACGAAGCCGATTTCGAGGTAAACATAACAAGCCCCGAGGATAGCGAAGACTTTGCCGTAGGCGACAACATAACCGTCAACTACACG
>JAKOPB010000143.1 GCA_022257805.1 Nanobdellati archaeon | reverse complement strand
TGTACAAGGATAGAAAGAATCCAGAGGACATAACCTGCAGGGACACGTACTACTGAAACCTAGAGTCCGACTATCTTCGAGTAGATAGATAAGGCCTCTTTCTTATCCTTTGCGTCGACCTGCATCCTTCCGTTGTCAAAGAGTATTACCTTTTTACCGGAGAAGTTGAAGGTTACAAATACTTCCTTGTAATCGCCGTTATAGTTCTCCGAGATCTCTCTGAGATCCACAGAAGCAGATTTGGGTGTTATCTGATATCCTTCACATGTCTCTTGTACCAGGGTACTTCCCCCTCCCTCTATTTCGACCTCTTCCTTAGAACACACACAGTCCTCTCTTTTACTCAGCTCCAAAAATCTCAAATCATTTTTACGGAGGTCGGCGACCAGAAGCTTCCTATTTATTTCTCCTATCCCGGTCAAATATTTCAAAGCCTCACTGGCC
This sequence comes from Nanobdellati archaeon, assembly GCA_022257805.1. Classification (GTDB taxonomy): domain Archaea; phylum Aenigmatarchaeota; class Aenigmatarchaeia; order PWEA01; family PWEA01; genus PWEA01. Next base: position 592 of record JAKOPB010000143.1, on the reverse strand, counting down.
TGGTATGAAGCTATAAAGGACGTAGCAGAGTTGAAAACACCGGCGCTGTGGCAGGTATCCAGAGAACCCGGAGATGGTTCCTCGGGATACAGACAACGGAAACATGGGCCATCGCCAGGAACAAAGGTTGTGGACCTTCCTTCGTACTTTATAACGGAACCGTGTACCCAAGGTATTTCCTCCTTCAGTGAGACCTTGTTCAGAAGATATCTTGTTCTCATATTGTCTGAACAGTCAACTATGAGATCCACATCATCCACGAGTCCTTTCCAGTTAAAGGTATTGAAATCGTCGACTACTGCTTCCACAGCTGCCTCACATGACCTTTCTAGAATTCTCTTCATGGCCTCGGCCTTTGCCTCTCCCAGATCCTCCTGTGAAAACAGGGTTCGGTGAAGGTTGGATTCCTCGACAACATCTCTGTCGACTATACGCAGGTTCACACCGGCCCTGGCAAGGTTGTTTGCTACCTGTGACCCAAGGGCTCCACAACCGAGAACAAGGACCAGGGAGTCCCCCAGCTTCTCCTGCTTCTCTTCGCCGAAAAGCGTAATCTGCCGGTCGTAGATCTCGGACATAGAAGAGCACTATA
>JAKOPB010000066.1 GCA_022257805.1 Nanobdellati archaeon | reverse complement strand
GGTATCCCCTCTCCTTCCTAACCGTTTTCGTTTCGCTCTCACCCACCTTCTCCACTACAACCAAATTATGGAGAACCATTCCTGACACCGGAGTAACTATTCTCCCGCCGATCTTGACCTGTTCGATCCACTCCTCCTGTACCCGGGGAGAAACCGCTGTACAGATTATGCCGTCATAGGGCGCATGCTCTTCCATACCTGTGGAACCATCACCCACCAAAACTTCAACGTTTTCCACGTCGGCATCCTTGAGATTTCTCCTCGCCTGCTCCGCCAATTCCTCTACAACCTCGATGGTGTAAATCTTTCCGGTATCACCAACAAGGTGGGAAAGAACAGCCGACTGCCATCCGGATCCGGCTCCAATCTCGAGTATCCTGTCACCCGTCTCCACATCAAGAAACTCTGTCATCTTGGCGACGACGGAGGGCTGAGAAACCGTCTGACCATGACCGATAGAAAGCGGTGAATCTGAGTACGCGCTGTCCTTTGATTTTTCCGGAACAAAGAGGTGCCTCGGTGCACTCCGCATGGCTTCCTCCACTCGGTCGGATTTCAGGTTACCCTTGGCTCTCATTTCTCTGATCAGAGAGTCCATGCCTGCCTTCTTATTGTCCATAGAAAACCTTTTATTTGTCGCTCCACATAAAGGTTTCTATGTCGATACCCGACGTCGATGAGACCGTCGAAAAGATCAAGAACCTGGAGATACAGGGTGCACAGAGCATAGCAAAAGAAAGTCTGAGCGTTCTATCCAAGATAGTCGAAGAAGAGGGTTTCGATGAGAGGTTTGATGAAGCCGCAGAAAAGCTAAAAAATGCAAGGCCGACAGGCGTTTCGGCCCATAACTGCATAGGATTTGTAAAGAAGAGGAAACAAATAGAGGCCATAGACGCGGTACTTGATTATCTAAACACTGCAAAAGACGAATCTGGAAGGATGGCGGCAGACATGGTGGATGACGAATCTGTTATACTAACGCACTGTCATTCTTCGGCTGTCATAGCAGCCTTCCAGGCGATGCTCGATCTAAACAAGGACTTCCGTGTAATAGTGACGGAGACCGAACCAAAGCTACAGGGTGTTAAAACTGCGAAGGAGCTTCATAGTATGGGTATTCCTGTCAACTACATAGTAGATGCAGCAGCAGGGCTCTACATGTGGGCCGCAGACTATGTATTCGTCGGTGTGGATTCTATAAAGCCTTCAGGAGTCCTGAATAAGATAGGGACTTATCTCCTCTCGCTGGCCGCGGAAGAAGACCCTGACACGGAGTTCTGGTTCATAGCCACGAAGGACAAGTTCGACTACGACAATTTTTCCACTCTGGAAGAAAGGTCGACAGATGAGATAGACGAACACGAACATCTTGAAAAGGAGCACGAGCTTGTGCTTGAAAACCCGGCCTTCGATATGACTCCATGGTCCAAGATAGATAAGCTTATAACCGAGGACGGAGAGATGAAGAAACACGAGGTCATAGAAGAATTAAACGGGAGCTTCACAATTTAAAAACAAACAAAGAGAAAAATCAAAGGTGATACGTCTATGGATTTTGTAGATACAAACTATGAACCCGGTGAAAACGATCTTATATGCCTTTTTCGGGTAGAACCCTCCGAAAACTACAGCTTCGAGGAAGCGATATCAAATGTTGCGAAGGAATCAAGTGTTGGGACCTGGACGCATATAGGAACAGTGAATGAAAGGGCAAAAAGGATAAAGGCGAGAGTATATGAGCTGGACGAGCCATATGCAAAGGTAGCATATCCCCAGGAGCTTTTCGAGCTTGATAATATCCCGCAGGTACTTTCCTCGGTCGCTGGAAACGTATTTGGAATGAAACTTCTGAAAAACCTGAGACTGGAAGACATACAGTTCCCTCCGGAGATGATCGAAAAATTCAAAGGACCGCAGGTGGGCCTTGAAGGCATAAGAGATATCTTCTCCGTACAAGATAGGCCTATGCTTGGTACAATAGTCAAACCTAAGCTGGGGCTGGGCCCAAAAGGACACGCAGACGTCGCATACAGGGCATGGAAAGGAGGACTGGACATAGTAAAGGACGACGAGAACCTGAGTTCCATGACCTTCAATACCTTCGAGAAGCGTGTGGACGAAACCATGCGCCTGAAAGAAAAAGCCGAGAAAGAGACAGGAGAAAAGAAGGAGTATATGGGTAATATAACGGCACCGGTATCAGAAATGAAGAAAAGGGCCGACTATCTCATAGGAAAGGGAAGCAACTACGTGATGATAGATATAATAACCATAGGATGGAGTGCACTCCAGGAAATGAGGGAATATCTGGAAGGCAAGGACGTGGTCATCCACTGCCATAGAGCAGGACATGCCGCCTTCACTAGAAACAGGAAACATGGCGTGAGCATGTTGACCGTGGCAAAGTTGACCAGACTCATAGGTGGAGACCAACTGCATATAGGTACAGCAGGTGTAGGTAAGATGGAGGGAGATGAAGAAAAGGTTCTCAGGATAGAAGAGGCTGTAGAAACAAAGAAAACCACGGGAAGTGAGTATAAACTCAAACAGGACTGGAAAAATATAAAAAAGACGTTCGCCGTGGCTTCAGGTGGTCTGCATCCTGGTGATATACCCGGTCTGGTGGAAAGGATGGGGAAGGATATTGTGGCCCAGTTCGGCGGAGGCTGCCACGGACACCCGGACGGCACGGAAGCCGGAGCCAGAGCTATAAGACAGGCCTGCGGGGCTGTCATGGATGGAAGGAGCTTGGACGAGGCCGCATCGGGAAACAAGGAGCTGAAAAGAGCGCTGGAGAAGTGGAAGGGATGATAAACTTCGGATGGATAGGAGCACTTCTGCTCCTGGCTGCATGGTTGCCCGAGACTGTGACTACGTTCAAAAGCAAAAACCTCGATGCCCTGAACCCGAAGTTCATAGTTTTCAGCCTCATAGGATCCGTTCTACTCGCTCTACACTCCTACAGAATACAAGACATGGCCTTTCTGTTTCTCAATACAACGATAGCTGTACTGGTTGCCGTTGAACTTACAGTTTATTTTTATAAGTTGAAGACTACGGTTTAGTTGATAGAATGAAGGCAAAGGTAAAGACTCTGGACATAAGAGCTGGCAAACCCGTCGTAATTCTGAACAACAGGGATGCCGCTGAGCGCTCGATATT
>JAKOPB010000100.1 GCA_022257805.1 Nanobdellati archaeon | reverse complement strand
ACCTATAAGGTGGATATCCGCAGGCCAATACTTTTCAAACTTTTCTCTATCAGTACTGTATCCGATTCCAGAGAGATAGTTTGTAAGTGCATCACACCAAACATACATAACCTGTGACTTGTCCCCTGGAACAGGTATTCCCCATGGAAGGGTCTCCTTTTCTCTTGAAAAGCTCACGTCGTCGGGTCCTTCCCTTATCATCTCTAAAACTTCGTTCCTTCTGGTCTCCGGATAAACCTCCATATCTCCACTTTCTATAAGATCCTTAACATCTTCGGCATATTTCGACAGTCTGAAGAAATAATTTTCCTCGCTAACAAGCTCAGGCTCTCTGTCGTGATCCGGACACTTCCCGTCTTCCAAATCCCTTTCCTTTACGAAGCTTTCACAGCCCGGGCAGTAAAGCCCTTCGTATTCCTTCTTGTAGATATCTCCATTGTCCTCCAACCTCTTCCAAACGTCTTTAACAGTCGGATGGTGGACCTTTTTGTCAGAGGTCCTTATGAAGTTGTCCAGTGAAAGGTTCAGTATTTCCTCCAGCTCTTGGAACTTTGGAGCCATTTCATCGACAAACTCTCGTGGATCCATACCTTTCTCGACAGCGGTTTCATAGTTCTTCTTTCCGTGCTCGTCCGTACCTGTAAGGTAGAAGGTATCCTCGCCTCTGAGTCTATGATATCTGGCAATAGCATCGGCAATTATCTTCTCAAATGCATGGCCAATGTGCGGTGGACCGTTTATATAGTCTATAGCCGTAGTTATGTAAAAAGTGTTTTCATCCTTCATATCCAGTAAGAATAAGCCCTCAAGATTTATAAAAACTCCACGGACAGCACCCTATTCTACTTCTTCCGTTTCCTCGTCTTCTTTTTCCTCAATTCCAACCTCTGGGAGCTGTCTCTCCTCCTGTACTTTTCCCTTCTTGCTGAAGTGCCTGTATATTACGTACACCAGAACTATGAGGAAAAGGATAACCAGAAAGGCTACTATACCCTGGAATAAAAGCTCGAAGAACTCCAGATCAAGTCCATAAGGTTCCATATATATCACCGTCAACCAAACTAAAACTTACTTAGTATAATACACAACACGGTCATTTATATTACTGTGGTTGCAGATATCGGAAATCTTTAAAAGTTTCACAGAGAATTCTTAAAAGGTACAATGTCAGGGGAAGATGTGGACAAAGTAAAGGACAAGATATATTCTGCGTTCTCAAACACAGCTTCTTCGATAGGCTACGATGAAATACACGGAAGGATCATAGCCGCTCTTATACTCAAGGGCGGAGAGATGTCCCTTCAGAAACTTTCGGATGAAACAGGCTACAGCTCTTCCTCCATTTCTCTATCCCTGGACCTTCTGGAAGTCTTTGGAATAATAGAGAAGGTAAAGAAGCAGGGCGATAGAAAGCTATACGTAAAAATGAAGGGGAATATCCTCGAGGGTCTGAAACAGGCCGTGCTCATACAGCTCCAGAACACGATATCAGGGACTATAGAAAACCTGGAGAACTACGAAAAAAAGCTGAGAGGGATGGATTCCGACGGTTCCGAAAACGTCCTTGAGGGGCTTGAAACTCTGAATAAAGAGATGGAAAGACTGGAAAAGTACGTAAACAAGCTGGCTGAAGTTAAAATACCCGGAAGGGACTGATATGAAAGGTATATGCCAATCCTGTGGTGAAAGTAAAGAACTAAAGGGCTGTTCTCTTTGTGGTGCAATGATCTGTACCAACTGCAGCCTGGAGAACGGATGCAAAATCTGCCGCGGACGTCTCCAGGGCTAGAGACCCAGTTTTTCGTGAATGTTTCCCATAGCTTCAAGTGATATATCCACAAACTCTTCAAGCTCCAGGCCAATCTCCTCACAGTACCTTATCCTATCACGATCTATGTTTTTTGCAAAAGAGCTATCATCTATCTTCTTTATCACCGATTCGGCTCTTACCTCATCGAGTTTCGAGTTAGGCATCACCAGAGCAGTTGCGACTATGAGACCCGATATCGCATCGGCAGCAATGAGTGATTTTTCCATCCTACTCTCCGGTTTAATTTCGGTGTACATGGAGTT
>JAKOPB010000104.1 GCA_022257805.1 Nanobdellati archaeon | reverse complement strand
TCCTCTAGAGCCAGAAAAACATCGTCACTAACCCTGGCTTTTGCTTCTTCAGAAAGTTCTCGATACCCATCCATCGCGGATGGACCTGTGCTATCTACCTCATCTTCTTGGGGAGAAGACGCGACAACAGAAGAGATACCGAAAGATAGAAGGAAAAAAAGAACAAAGATCACAAGGACTCTGTTTCCAAACATTTTCTCAGCACTATCAACAAAGCTCATTTTCTTCTCCCCAAAAAACCTTTGCTATCTAACTATTTCTGAACTCTATTTATATATCTTATGGTATTTAGATATTCATACCTCAAGACATGTTCTAGGCGGTTTTCAAACGATTTCACAGCTCCATTTTCTCTAGAACTTCGCCCAGCTTCTCTATCTCCCTCTGGTAGTCTCCCAACCTTCCTTCCTCGAGGTATTTCTGCGCATTCTCATAGTGTTCTCTGGCCTGTTCCAGAAGCTCCATGTCCACCATGGGATCTTCGGGCAGCTCTTCAGGATCCTCTGGAATCTCGTCTGGAATATCTATACCATCAAACTCGCCGAATATATCAAGGAGAGCCTGCTCAAGCGTCGGTTGCATGCTTATCTCGTCCTCGTAGGCAACTATAACCCGTCTGAGTTCAGGTATGGCTTCCTCGTAACCTTCCAAAAAGATGGGTTCTACATATAGCACGGAATCCTCGATCGGAATTACAAGAAGATTGCCTCTTATAACCTCGCTTCCTCTCTGATCCCATAGGGTCAGGCGCTCGGAGATCTCCGCGTCCTGGTCTATCCTCGACTCTATCTGGCTCGGGCCATAGATCAGTTCCTCCTTTGAAAACCTGTAGAGTATGGTTTCACCGTAGTTTGGTCCATCGCTCTTGGCTCCTAACCATGCAACCATGTTGGGTCTGTCCTCCGGCGTAAACGGAAGCATCAGTGTGAACTGCGTCTCATTTTTTTCCGGAAGTTCAAGTGTCACGTAGTACGGTTCCATCTCCTGCATTCTTCCTCTGTAACTCTCCCTTGGAACCTCCCACTGATCCTCGCGGTTATAGAAGACACGCGGATTTGTCATGTGGTAGGTAGTAAGTATATTGGCCTGTACTGTGAACAGATCCTGTGGATACCTTATGTGCTCCCTGATATTTTCATCCATATCGTCCCTTTGCCCGAACAGATCAGGGAATATCTTGCTGTACGTCTTTACCAGCGGATCGTCCTCCATTATATAGTAGCTCACATCTCCGTTGTAGGAATCTATCGTCGCCTTGACGGAGTTCCGTATATAGTTTATTCTTCCGTGGGGCTCGGAGTACGGATGCATGTCGAAAGTCGTATAGGCGTCGTATATCCAGAAAATTCTACCATCGTGGACAACGGGATACGGATCACGGTCGTACTGGAGAAAAGGTGCGATCTCTCTCACCCTTTCGTGTATGTTCCTTCTTATAATCATCTTGGACTGTGGCTCTATTGCATCGGAGACAAGGAGACGTAAATCGCCGAATCTTATAGCAAGTGCAAGCCTGTCAAAAAAGCCCATCTCTATCCCTGCGCTACCATCATATACGGTGAAAATGTTCTCGTCGCCTGCGGGATAATTGAACTCTTCCATGGCTGTATCCACAACCACAAAATTATCAGTACCTTCACCAAAGTATATATCCGGATTTTCTATTTCTATGGACTCGGGTGAAGGCGCTTCCTCCGTAACTCTGGTGGGTATATCTCTGAGCCAGAACTGTGGCTGGCCGCCTTCCCTGACCTCCCTGACAGGTGACATAACAGCTCCCGTTCCATGGGTGTAGACAAGGTGCCTGTTGACCCACGTCTGGGCACGTTCGGGTAGGCGGTCTACGTCCATCTCCCTGACCGAAAGCATCACCTGTCTTTTGTCGTCGTTGAACCTGTACCTGTCGACGTCAACGTCCTTGAACTCGTAGTAAGTCCTCAGTTCCTGCACACTGGAGTAGGTATCTTTGAGAACG